>DLCS01000165.1:19590-38109 GCA_002480735.1 Bacillaceae bacterium UBA7792
AAGTCCTTCTGTCGAAGTACTCTTGCCTGATATTTATGTCTTGAATGCAAAATCGGAAAAGTTATTCTGTTGGTACAGCGTACAGTATTAGGTTAGTTGCAAATACCATATATTGGATATTTTTTGTTTCAATCTTTCTATAATATATAAATTATGGAAATTTATAGCATAATAGTAAGATTTAATATTTGTCGGAATGTATCATAAATTGTTGAAACTCGCTTGAAATATTAGGAACTTGTATCTATAATCTCTAAATGTTTAGTAATTTGACCTAAAAAATGGATTTGAAGTTAGAAATGAACAGGTCAAAAGATGCGGTGAAATGTAATAAGGATTAACACTATACCAAATTTTTAATCATTCTAGTCAGAACCATTTGGCTATTTCACGGTGTCGGAAATAGTCTTTTTTATAATTAAGATAAATAGAAAATGCAATGTTTTAAAACAGTAAAAAAGAGAGGTCTTTATTAAATCAACTAAAGGCATAGAGAACTTTTGAAAGGTGTAGAAGGAGGAACATGGGAAAAAGTGAGAAGGGAATGGCGCAAAGATGAAATAAATTACTTAAAAGAATGTATAGGATTCCAGAAAATCACAACAATCGCTAAAAACTTGGATCGTTCTTACGAATCTGTAAGACTGAAGATGAATCGGTTGGGAATATCGAATACAAAAGCACAAACAGGTTTTGTGACAATGGGGGAATTAGCCAAAATTTTAAAAATAGAAAGAAACACTATCAGAGGTTGGGCTAAGAATCATGGTCTACCGTGTATGAAAAGAGTAGTAAGGAGATCAAAAAGTTTCTATTTTATAGATCCGATAGATTTTTGGAATTGGGCCGAGATGCATAAGGAAAAGATCCAGTTTAGCAATATTAATTCTCAAGTATTATTGCCTGAACCCGAGTGGGTAGATCATGAACGTAAAAAGGAAAGAGACAACCATATCATTAAAAAGAAAAATTATAAATATTGGACAACAGGAGAAGATCAGAGGCTTTTGGAATTGCGTAAAAATGGACTGACTTTTAAGGAGATTGGGGTAAGAATGAATCGGAGTTCACATAGTGTGGCTGGGCGATATAAAAGAATTACATATAGATAAGTGATGGGATCTACAGATTAAAGGCTCATCTAATCAATTAATATTTATATTATGTATTTACATAGAAAGAAGGGTGTAAAATAGGAGCATTTAACATCATACAACTAATGAAAGATAAATTACTATATAGCGAGTATCAGCCTCTTATGGATTCGAGTAATGATGCCATTTTTGCATATGAGGCGTTAATGAGATCAACACCACGAATTAATCCTCTCGCAATGATTGATGACGCCAGGAATAGAGGGGTTTTGTATGAACTTGACACAGAATGCATTACCAATGCAATACAAGCATACCCTCATTCTTATCTAAAAAATCATTACTTATTTCTTAATATTTTCCCCTCAACTATTATTCACGAACAATTTGAGAATTTTATAACTGACCTGCTTCTTAAGTTTCCTAATATGAAAGAGATGGTTGTATTCGAAATTAATGAAACGCATATTGAAGAAAATATATGGGGGCAGTTCGTCTTTTTGAAACGATTAGCTTTCTTAAAATCCCTTGGGTTTCGTATTGCTTTTGATGATTTGTCTGTAAATAGAGCTTCGTTAAAAAAAATGGAGTTATTATCTCCTGACTTTGTAAAATTAGACCCTGCAAAATCAAAAGATCTTTCTGACTCAATTGATAAGCAAGAGTTAATCTTGCTCTTCTTAGAATTTACACATGAAAAAATGAAATTGGTTTTAGAAGGAATTGAAACCAGGGCAGATTTGCTGGCAGCTAAGAAATTGGGAGTCCCTCTGCTTCAAGGTTATTACATTTCTAAGCCCCAACGTTTATAGCTGAATTGTGAGTTTCTTTGATCAATAAAACGGAAAATTGGAAAGAGGTCCTTTTGATGAAAAATCTTTTTAGGAATATTAAGACAAAATTAATACTAGCCTTTTCTTTCATATTAATTGTTCCTTCTATTAGTATTGGGATCATTGCAACGATAACTGCTAAAAATACGGTTGAGAATGAGGTCTTGGCTGGGATAGGCGAGAATATTGACCTATTAAATCTCACTATTGATAATACGATAGAGTCCAAAATTCATGATATTGAGGTCACATCAGAAAATATTACAGCGCAAATGTACGAAGGGGAAAGCAGCCCTAAGGTACGTGAAATATTTAAACAATATGCACAACTGCACCCAGAGATTCAGGGGATTTTTGTTGGAACAGAAGAGGGGTTATTCATACAAGAGCCTCATAAAGATATGCCAGAAGACTTTGATCCGAGAAAAAGAGACTGGTATAAAAATGCAATGGAGAAGAAAGGTGAAGTGATTATATCGGATCCTTATGTTTCTGCTGGAACAGACGATATGGTTGTAGCCATTTCTAAAATTACGAAAGATGGTTCAGGAGTTGTATCTGTCAATATTAGTCTGAGCTATTTACAAGAGTTGACGAATCAAGTGAAGGTTGGTGAAAAGGGGTACGCCCTTATTCTGGATAAGAATAAAGCATATATTTCTCACCCTACAAATGAGGTTGGGAGCATAGCCTCCGAAAGTTTTTACGATAAAATGTATGAACAAGAAAAAGGCCAGTTTATTTATGATATAGACGGCGAAAAGAAAAATATGCGCTTTGTAACCAATGAAACAACGGGGTGGAAAATAGGAGGGAACCTATATTCATCTGAGATTAATAATGCAACTGCACCCATTATGAAAAAAACAGCCTTTATCATCGCAATGGCTTTACTTATTGGAGCATTAATAATTGTCTTCATTACAAGATCTATTTTAAAACCGATTAAAGATCTAAAAGAAAAAGCGATTACGGTTAGTAAAGGAGATTTAACAGAGCAAATTGAGGTTAAATCGAGAGATGAAATTGGCCAATTGGGATTAGCCTTTAATGAGATGCAAAAGAGCCTAAGTGTATTGGTTCGTGAAGTGGAACATCATGCTAATCAAGTTGCAGCTTCTGCTGAAGAACTAACCGCAAGTGCTGACCAAACAGCCAGCGCTACGGAACAAGTATCAGCTTCCATTCAAGAGGTGGCGAGCAGTGCAGAAAAACAAACAGAAGGTGTGGAGAAAAATGCTCACGTCTTAGGGGAAGTTTCTGAGGGGATAGCCTTAATTGCCCATCATTCACTTGAGGTTTCGGATCTTGCTAAGCAAACAACGATGCAAGCAGAAGTTGGCGAACAAGCTGTGACAATGACAGTTAACCAAATGAATTCTATTCAGAATTCCGTCGCGGAATCGAATACTATGATTAAATCCTTGTACGAGCGTTCCAAAGAAGTAAGGACTATTTTGGCAGTAATTACAGATATTGCAGACCAAACCAATCTCCTAGCTTTAAACGCAGCAATAGAAGCTGCAAGGGCTGGCGAGCATGGGAAGGGATTTGCTGTCGTTGCCGATGAAGTGAGGAAGCTTGCTGAACAGTCTCAAATTTCAGCCCAGAAGATTCATGAAATCGTTCAAGGAATTCAAGAGGATACAGAAAGATCTGTTCAAGTGATGGCACGTGTTACCGACGATGTTCAAGAAGGAGTAGAAATATCTCATGAAGCGATAGAAAAATTTAATCAAATTCTTCAGAGTACAAAAGAAGTTACGCCACAAATGGAGGAAATCTCATCAACTGCCCAACAGATGTCGGCAGCGCTTCAAGAGGTCTCTACAACTGCAAATGAATTGTCTTTAATTGCACAAGGAAATGCTTCAACATCGGAAGAAGTGGCAGCCTCTACAGAGGAACAGTTAGCATCGATGGAGGAGATTTCTGCTTCAGCGAAATCCCTTTCCTCCATGGCGGAGGAACTAAATGTTTTAATTTCTAAGTTCAAGTACTGAACTATATAGATTTTGATAAAGCTCGATTACAATTCGAATTGTCTGACTACCGACATCTTTTTGTTATTTCTGTTTCGGAAAACGATAAAAATAAGACCCTCGATTTAGCATAATCAGGGTCTTCTCTTATGAATACAAAAATTAATTATAGGATTTTTCTAGGGCTAGTTTGATACCAAAACCAATTAGGATGGTACCTGTGATGCCTTCAATCATATTTTGTGCCTTAGGTTTTTTCATAAAAGTGCTAATTTGATTAATTAAAGAGACATAAAATAAAAACCATATGGCAGTTAGTACAGTATAGGTGATCCCCATTATTAGAAATGGTATTAAAGCATTACTTCCAGAGTCCACGAATTGAGGCAGAAAGGTTAAGAAAAAGACAGCAACTTTGGGGTTTAAGATATTCGTCAGGAACCCTTGTTTTAAACAAGATGTATGTTTAAACTGGCTTTTTGTGTTTAGATCCATCGTTGCGACTGCTTCCTTTTTCCTCAAGGACCATAATGTTTTAACACCTAGATAAATTAAATAAATTGCACCCACATATTTAAAAATAGAAAATAATAACGCCGATTTCACAATGATGGCTGATAGGCCTAACACAGCAGCAGAAGTATGGATAAGAAGGGCACAACAAGTCCCGAAAGCGGTCTTAAGACCACCACTTCGCCCAACGGTGAGCGTATTTTTTGTAATAATGGCTGTATCGGGACCAGGCAAAATAATCAGTAAAATACACATAAGAACAAACAGATAGAAATTCTCCATGTTCCACCTTCCTAACCTAGGTCATTTCATAACAACAGGTTTGTTTTCTTGAAAAATACAATATGAAAACATCCTTTAAACTGTAATTCTTACAATGTATTATAAATAAGTCAGATTATTAATTAAATAGAAACTTTTATTTGTGGGAAGGTCAACCTTTGTTTTTCTCATTTTCTTCCTATTTCTAGGAATCATGATTTCATCGCTTGTATATACTGAGTATATACAAAAAAGTTTGGAGGAAGTAGAATGGATATAAACAAAGAAAATGAGGTGGATTTTATGACAGTAGCGACTACAGTTCAAAAGTGGGGAAACAGTCTTGGAGTAAGGATTCCAAAGGATATGGCGGAACGAATTAAGATTCAACAAGGATCTGAGATAGATTTAGTTGAACAAGAAGGGAAAATAATTTTAATGCCTAAGAAACCGCAAATAAAATATTCGTTAGAGGATCTTCTTGCACAATGTAATCCGGAAAATCGCCATGAGGAAATTGATTTTGGAGTAGAAGGGAAGGAACTCATCTAATGGCAGCACCGGAACGTGGCGATCTTGTTTATATCAATTTCAATCCGCAAGCAGGACACGAACAAGTAGGAAAAAAGCCAGGCATTGTCTTGTCTCCAAAATCGTTCAACGAGGTAACGGGCTTTGTTTCTATATGTCCAATTACCAATACTGTCAGAGGTTGGGGTTATGAGGTGCAACTCCCTGAAGATCTGGTTTTTCAAGGTGTTATATTGACAGATCAAGTAAAAAACTTGGACTGGAAAGTGCATAAACTGGAAATAAAAGGACAAGCTCCTCAAGAAACAGTAGAGGACTGTTTGGCCAAGATTCATACTTTTTTATAATGGATTTTCCCCTTTAGGCCTCGTCAAAAACCCTGGGCCATGAACTGATTAAAAATAATTCAGGAAGAAAACAACCATTCAAGGAAGAAACGATATTTTCTTCTCCAATTCCCTCGCCTGGTGCGTTCCGCCTTATCTAAAAGTCCTCACAGCCTCCAAACACAAACTCCAAATTTTCTCCTGGTTCTCTTTTTGAGCTACATACTTAGGATAGAAGCTATTTCTTGTCAATTGTTTTACTTGCATAAGTGGGCTGGGATTATCGACTCCTCTAGTCATGATTTCCTTCTTGTCATTAATGAGCTTTCCTGTAATGTTCCGATATTCCTCTGATGTACACATATGGTAGTAGATGTCGGCCATTTTTTCTGCAGGAGGGAAGAAGAGGTTTTGGATTCTTGCGATTATTCGCCATCCAGCCGTTACTTTTTGGAGGGTTTCTTTAGACATCTTCGCACCATTTATTTGGAGTGCATTGACCTTAATACCCTGTTCCTTATATTCCTCTGCCATTTTAAAAGTAAGCATAACAAGGGCGGCCTTGGATTGACAGTACATGTCATAGACACTGAATCCTTTTGTATCTTCCATTTCTCCGATTAAGCGGTCAAAATCAATTTTTCGTTTCGGATCAAAAAAATGTTTCACAATATTGCTAGAGGCATGAAGGATTCTCGCATCCTCGGACTTTTTCAAGTGCTCCAGCAATAATTCAGTCATGAAAAATGGCCCGAATGTATTTGTGGCAAAGGTAAGTTCAATATTGTCAGGACTCAGACGGTATTTCGAACCATGATTAAAATAAGCGGCATTATGTATCAAAATGTCCAATCTTTCAAACCTTTCCTTGAATTCAGAGCAGAATTTCCAGATGGATGCAAAAGAACCCACATCGAGCTCCATTAGCTCAACCTTGCCGTTTTTGGATTCCTCTAAAATTTGCTGTTGAACAGGCCTACTTTTTTCAAGGTTGCGGCATGCCATAATGACTGTATGTCCCCCTTTTGCAAACAGGTGGGCAGCCGCCTTCCCAATTCCCGAATTCGCCCCGGTGATGATCACAATCTTCCCTTGTCCCATCTATTCTTTTCCCCTTTCTCCCACTGAAAAGCATTCGAACCAAATATCTTTTCTTCTATTCTATCAAACACGAAAGAAATCACGAATACATCTATGGAAATTTTAATTCATACTTTACCAATTGGTTTTCTTGTATTATAGTATAGATACATCTGCTTTTAATTGAGCAGAGATCACGACTATTAATTTAATTCAACTTAAGGAGGGGCTATCTTGAATACGGTTCTTGTTATTCTTAACATCGTTATCCTTTTCGCACTTATTATTGGCCTTTTTATGATGCAAAAGAAACATGTGTCATTCTCGAAACGTGTATTCGCTGGACTCGGGCTAGGGATATTATTTGGTCTCATTATTCATCTCTTATATGGAACAACTTCTGAAGTTACTTCAACAACGATTGAATGGTTCAGCATTGTTGGTTCTGGTTATGTGAAATTGTTGCAAATGGTGGTCATGCCATTAGTATTTATCTCCATTGTGGGGGCCTTTACAAAGGTCAAACTTTCCAAGAACCTTGGTAAAATTAGTGTATATGGGATTGGGATATTATTAGTCACAACGGGGATTGCCGCAGCAATTGGAATTGGAGCAGCCCTTGGATTTGGTTTAGAAGGACTTCAGATCCAAGCAGGTGAGGCGGAAACGGCTCGTAATGTAGAATTGACTGAACGGGCCGCCATGGTTGAGGATCTAACCATTCCTGAACAAATTCTAGCCTTCCTTCCAGCGAACCCGTTTGCAGATTTGACAGGTTCACGCCCAACTTCAACCATAGCGGTCGTTATTTTCGCATCATTTATTGGGATTGCCTATTTAGGTGTAAGAAGGAAACAGCAAGAACAAGCAGAATTGTTTGCAAAAATTGTGGATGCTCTATATACCATTATCATGCGCATTGTCACGTTAATCCTACGGTTGACTCCATATGGAGTATTAGCTTTAATGACAAAGGTAGCAGCAACCAGTGATTATGAAGCGATTGTGAATCTAGGGAAGTTTGTGATTGCTTCGTATGTAGCACTCATTGCCATGTTCTTGATTCACTTAGTCATGATTAGTCTTGCCAAATTAAACCCAGCAACCTATGTGAAAAAAGGGATGCCTGCCTTAACGTTTGCCTTTACTTCCCGTTCAAGCGCAGGTACATTGCCACTTAATATCAAGACCCAAACAGGTGGATATGGTGTATCAGAAGGGGTTGCAAATTTTGTTGGTCCTTTCAGTTTAACGATAGGGCAAAATGGATGTGCAGGAATCTACCCCGCGATGCTAGCTGTCATGGCGGCTCCAACAGCTGGAATTAATCCGCTAGATCCTAGTTTCCTTATAACCTTGGTTTTAGTGGTGATCATCAGTTCATTTGGTGTAGCAGGAGTAGGCGGTGGAGCAACATTTGCTTCCTTAATCGTTCTTTCCGTCATGAACTTACCGTTGGCTATCGTCGGGTTATTAATCTCTGTTGAGCCACTTATCGATATGGGGCGTACAGCCTTGAACGTAAGCGGAAGCATGACATCTGGTATTTTAACAAGTAAAATTACCGGCGACTTTAACGAAAAAGTATATAACGAAAAAACAAGCCTAGATCATGTAGTCGAGGCTTAATCAAAAAAGTGCTGCCCTTGAGTTTAAGGACAGCACTTCTTTATGTTTTTGAGTCAATAATATGAATAAATGTCTTCAGTTCTTTGGGGCAACACCCCGGAATCAGCCATACTGTACATGTTTTTTCTTATTTTGTAAGTCTACACTATTCCGTTTCATTTCCTCCGTAAATAATTTCACCATTTGCATTATAAACAGTGACTTCAACTGGCAATGTAACTTGATCTTTTTGAAAAACAGCATACCAAACCCACAAGTTATCCCGAACGAAAAATCTGTTTGGCTGGACATTACCTTCACTATTTATAACTATGGTCTTTGCATCCTCTGCGGCAAATCCGTATATAATGGAAATATCCTCTTGGACATGATTATCAGCTCGCCAGTCTATTAATCCTCTTTCGATCTTTTCCTCGTCAAATTCTTGAAAATCCATCATTGGATAAATGAACTTTTTAAAATGGGTGAACTCTCTATTGGTAAGCACAGGAATGATTCCCGAACTGCTCTCGGCAAAAACTAAATGTGAATTAGCATCGAATAAAAGGATTTTTTTACAATCGCCAAATTGTGCTGATACTTTCTCACATATATTTTCTTCCAAGGATGTGGCAGGAATAATAAAATTAGCAGGCTCACTTGGGCGTGATGCAGAGAAGTAAATGACCACAACGAGCCCTATACAAAATATAGTGAAAAGAATTTTCCTATACATCCCCATCGCTCCTATTACAAATCAAGTATTTTCATTCATATTACTAAATTATGAAACCGTTTAGAATCTCTTATATAAGATTTCCAGTCTGTTTTAATATTTGTTCAGCCAATTTGACGAGGCAAATAAATATAGCTGTTTTCTTTCCTTTGAATCAAATTTGATGGAGCTTGATATCCAACTGTAACCTTTTTATCTGGTGCTCGTTGTTATAGAAAACAGGCTATAGTAGATAAAGAGAAGGGGGCGATAAAATTGGATCAACAGTTGGTTTAGCAACAGATTAATGATTTATATCATTCCTATAGTCAGGATGTATATAACTTCGTTTTTTTTATGGTTGGGAATCATGAGCTAGCAAAAGATATTTTGCAAGATACATTTTTACGAGCCTATAAGAAATATTATACGTTTCAAGGAGGAAATATAAAAAGTTGGCTATTTCGAATCGCTCGCAATATTACCATTGATGAATTCCGGAAGACAAAGCCGATTTCCTATTTATTTGACATTAATCCTACCTTAAAGGCTGTTGAATTTACCCCAGAACAACTTACCATCCTAAGTGAAACAGAAAAGGAATTGTACTTTGCTTTGAATAAATTAAAGCGTTCTTATCGTGATGTGATCATCCTGAGGAAAATTAAAGAGTTTTCGATCAATGAAACAGCAGAAATTTTGGGATGGTCAGAAAGTAAAGTGAAGACTACCTTGTTTCGAGGAATGTCAGCTTTAAAAAAGGTATTAGAAGAGGAGGGATATGTCCATGAGACACTCTGAAAATAGATTGGAGAAGGATTTCAAATCTTTGAATCACAAAATCACCATGTCCGATAAAGAAAATGATTACGTATTGAACGAAATCAATCAAAGGATGAATAAAAATTCCTTATCGAAAAATCGAATTCATGTAAAATATTATCTGGCAACTATTGCGATGGCCTTTTTAGTAATCGTTCTAGCTGGCCCACAGTTGAAAAATTCGCTTCAAGATCTGTTAAATAGCCCTTCCTCAGATGGCCAAAACGACATCGGAATAATTGGTGAACAAGACAATATTGTAGTTACTACGGATTATAAGGAAGCTCTCCGAACAGCTAATGAATTTTTAATAGCTTGGCAAAAGAGGGATCCCGAGCTCGGACAAACGCTCCTGACAGAAGAGTTAATAGGAAAAACAGATTCCTCTGATCTAGTTATGTATTTCACTGGAACTTCAAATCCATATCACCATTCTTTTGAAATTGTTGGAAAGGAAAAGGTAGAGGAAGGGGAATATCATTTTCATGTATGGTTGTATGAAAATTATACAGGAGTAGATGATGAGTCTTCTACACCAATCAAACATGGGGATGAAGTAGTTACTTTAGAAGTTGTAAGAGTAAATGAAAGTGACATCGGCGGAGTGTGGAAAGTCAATAATTTGCCGTGAACTTATTTGGATATGACTGGGGGACAGTAGATAACTTTAAAGTTTTAAAGAAATCTGATAAAACTGTCTTTAAAACAAGCTACTACAGTTCACAATGTGTATAATATCACTAAAGAAGGTGATCATTTGGTAAGGAAAGCAGAAAGACGTAGGAGCATGATCTCAGCAGCAAGGAAATTATTTGCTGAATATGGGTTTGAAAATACAACGATGCAAAATATCGCAGATGAAGCGAAGGTGGGAGTGGCCACATTATTTCGTTATTTCCCAAGGAAAGAGGATTTAATTATTGAGGTTGTTAAGGAAGCGATCGAACAACAGGTCCCTCGTTTTGAAGAGATTACCCAGTCTAATAAAACAGGCATAGAGAAGATGGAGGACGTGTTAACTGCCTATATTGATTTCATTTCCGAAGAATATCGCGAAACGACAAAGCTCCTGGAGGCTTTTGAACTATATATTACCTTTGTCCCGGTTGAGAAGAGCATGTTGGAGGAAATTGAAAAGGCATATGGGGAAATTAGCTCTATTGTTGCTGAAATTGTTAAGGAAGGAAAAGAGGATGGGAGCATTCAGCTTTCCATCAGTGACGAGTTCGTTTGGAATACAATCTTTAGTATGTTTGGTACAGCTGTAAAAAAATATACTCTATATACATTTCTACCAGATACCATTCTTCCTGTTCCGAGTAAGGAGGAACTAATGATGGTAAAAAAATTTATGATCTCCTTCCTGAAGAATTCAACCCAATAAAAAGCGGTCTCCATCTGTGAGACCGCTTTGTTTATGCTATATTGTAAGTATTGTAGTTTTGGAATGGCGTACCTAATGCAGACTATTCTTTATTATACTAGTTGTGCAATACAGATAGAATAATTAGTACTTTTCCATTTTGTTTGAGAAAAGTTCCTATTTGTTATTTTACTAGATTAATTTCTAGTAGTTTTTCCACAATCGCTTCTGTAAGCTCTTCTGCTGTTTGCGGGACAAACTTCGTTAAAATTTGGTTGACCATTGCCCCCATCATACCACCAGCGGTAATATCAAGATGTCCTGACATTTTTGTTGTCTTGTCATCAATGGCTTCTGCACGGAAATAGCCTCCGCCTTTAAAGTTATCGGACAGGCCTTTTAAGTCAAAGGTTACTTCGGAAGGCTCGTTCCATTCTTGAATGTCAATTTGTAGCTTGACGGTCTTTTTCATGAACCCTAAGTCACCCTTGAAAGCCCATGTGGACCTTCGATCACTCAAGATTTCATGTTCAATATATCCTGGAACGAGTGGAGCCCAGTTGTTCATGTCATGCACGAAATTCCAAATCGTTTGAATATCTAATGGTACGTCTACTGTATGAGTTCCTTGTGGCATCATTTGCACCTTCCTGCTTCTATTTAGAGTTTGTTTGGATTAAGAATTTGCTGCGTGCTGTCCTGCTAAGAAGCCAAATACCATTGCTGGTCCGATGGTTCCGCCAGCGCTTGGATAAATTGGGCCAAGTGGATTTCCAGAAGCATTTCCAGCAGCATAAAGGCCTTTAATCGGCTCTCCTCTAAAGTTAACAACTTGTCCATTTTCATTGATTTTTGGTCCACCATTTGTACCAAGTGCACCTAAATAGATTGGTAGTGCATAGAATGGACCTTTCTCAATTTTCCCAAGGTTGTTAGCGGGGCTTCCGCCTCCGTTTGTTAATGCTTCGAATTGAATTGTTCCACGATGGAAGTCTGGATCCACACCTTGCTCGCAATATTCGTTCCATTTACGGACTTCATCCTCTAAACCATCTGGGTCAACACCAATTTTTTCAGCTAGCTCACGAATAGAATCTGCTTGGTCTACCCATTCTGGAGCAGGGTCACCAGGTGTCATGGTAACAATTAATTGACTGTCCTTAAGCTGTTGGTCAAAAATCATCCATACAGGTGCTTCGTTTGGAAACTCTATCTTTACTGGATCATAATTAAAGAAAGATCTTGGCATATCGTTATAGGTTGTTCCTTCATGGACGAAGCGGCGTCCGTATTTATTCACGACAATGGAGTTGGGACCCATACGGCCGCTACCAAGCTGTGCCATCACGTTATCTTCGTACTCAAATGTTGGATCGACCATCGCTGGATACCACCATGCTTCACTCATATTTTCAAGTGCAGCACCAGCCTTCATGGCCATCATTAGTGCGTCTCCCTCGTTGCCAGGAGGTGTGACTGGATGGGTAAATTCTGCTTTGAGGAAGGCTCTGACTAATTGCTTATTCCATTCGAATCCACCTGAAGCAAGAACCACCCCTTTGCGTGCAGCAATTCGTAAGACTTCACCAACTTTTGTTTCAGCAATTAGACCAACAACTTGTCCATCTTCATTTATGATTAGTTCTTTCCCAGCTGTTTCAATTAAGGTTTCAACTCCACGATCTAAGCAAGCTTTAAATAATGATGCAATTAATGAACGACCCATGGTGACAATATTATTTTGCATCCGTTCAGCAACCACTTGGAAGTCAATCCCGCCTACTGCTCCACCTTCTTCTAATGTAAGCGGAGGGAAGAGAGGATTTTGTCGTACTAATGGGCCCCATTCGCCAATTTCATTTAAGTCATAGGGTGCAGGGTCTAATGAACGCGTTCCGTGCTTTAATGCTTCATCCATGCGCGCATAATATTCGGGATAACTTTTTGGCGTGACAAATTTTACAGGCGTATGGTCATGTAAAAACCTAATTACCTCATGGCCTTTATCGACGAAGGTTTCGATCATATGGTCATCTGCTCTACCAAGTGCCAAACGTTTAATATAATTTATTGCATCCTCACGATTGTCTTCAAAGCCAGCTTCTTTCATGTAATGATTAAGTGGAATCCATGGTACACCACCTGAGAATGCAGTTGTTCCCCCAATTTGATGAGTTTTCTCTAATACAAGGACGTTGGCACCGCTTTCAGAAGCGGCTACAGCAGCAGTTAATGCAGCACCACCTGTCCCTAATACTATGACATCTACTTCTTTGTCCCAATGAGTTGGAATGGAACTAGACATACAAATCATCCCCTTTGATTTTTGATAGCGTTACTATCATTAGTTAGATTATCCTAAAAGTTTTTTATTTTTTCAAGTTTAAAATAGTACATTATACAATTAAATTTTAAACTACTTCGGCAATAGGGGTGATTCTTGTGCTTCCAAGGAAGCCGTATGTTTAATAGGTAGCGAAAATGGAAAAAAGGATTTTAGCTAGTTGTGAGAGAATTAAGAGAATTAAATGATAGCTTTAACTAGGAGGGAAAGTGATGAACAATACAAATCCAAGAGTTGTTCCGCATCTATGGTTCGATAAGGAGGCAAAAGAAGCAGCAGAGTTTTACACCTCGGTATTTCCGGATTCGAAAATTGTGAGTGTTACAACACTCCACGACACACCATCGGGCGATAGTGATCAAGTTTCTTTCGAGATTTGGGGGCAAAAGTTCATGGCAATCAGTGCTGGGCCAATCTTCAAGCTCAATCCATCAGTGTCATTTATGGTGAATTTTGACCCATCACGAATAGAGGATGCGAGAGAAAAGTTAGATGAGGTTTGGAACAAATTGTCTGAGGGTGGCTTCGCATTAATGCCGCTTGATAAATATCCATTCAGTGAGAGATATGGCTGGATTCAAGATAAGTATGGAGTGTCATGGCAATTAATTCTTACGAATCCAGAAGGCGAAGAGCGTCCTCCGATATTGCCGTCGCTTTTGTTCGTCAATGATAATTGTGGGAAGGCGGAGGAGGCGCTTCAATTCTATTTGTCAGTATTTAAAAATTCGAAGGAAGGGCATATTGCCCGTTATCCTAAAGGGTCGGAGCCTGACAGAGAGGGGACAATCATGTTCTCTGATTTTAGATTAGAAAATCAGTGGTTTACAGCAATGGACAGTGCGTGGGAGCATAAATTTAACTTTAATGAGGCTATCTCTTTTATGGTGTACTGTGACACACAAGAAGAGATTGATTATTATTGGGAGAAGCTCTCCGCCGTTCCGGAAGCAGAGCAATGCGGCTGGTTAAAGGATAAGTACGGTCTCTCCTGGCAGATTGTTCCTATGGAAATGGACGAGATGATGTTCAATGGTACACCGGAGCAAATGGAGCGTGTAACGAAGGTGTTTCTAAAAATGAAGAAGTTTGATCTTGCGAAGTTAAAGGAAGAATATGAGGGGAAATAGGTGATTATAGGTGAAAAGAACGGGCCTCTTGCTCATCTTCTTTCTTGCTATTATTCTTTCCGCATGTAGTGGGGATGGATATAAGAATTTATCGACAGAAGAAGCTAAGAAATTGGTGGACGATAGCGAGGCTGTCGTATTAGATGTTAGAACACCAGAAGAATTTGAAGAAGGGCATATTCCGAAAGCAACATTGATTCCATTGCAGGAATTAGAGAGCAGACTGGGTGAATTAGATAAGGACGAAACCTATCTAGTTGTTTGTCGAAGTGGAAACCGCTCTGCTCAAGCGAGTGAGCTTTTAGTTCAGGAAGGTTTCAAGAAGGTTTATAATATGACGCGCGGGATGAACACCTGGGACGATGAAATTGAAAAATGAACAAAAGAATAGTAGCTTTTCCAATCCCTAAAGTTGGGAGATGACTTTTAAAAGCTTGAGCTCTTTTCCATAAGAGCCCAAGCTTTTGGATCTAATTCTTTACCACCAGAAGAGCGACAACAGACCAATGGCTGCGATTGCTCCGATTGCAATACCGAAGCCCCATCCCCAACCCCAGCCAAACCCGTAACCAAATCCACCTAAGTTTCGCCGTCTTGCAAGTGGCTGCAAGTATACACGGTTAGGAGTGACCCGATGAATAATACCTCTATGCACCCTGCCGTCATGAGTTCTAATTTCAACAGCTCTTCCTCTATATTTATGACACATGGCATGAAAATGCTGGACTGACATATACAATTCCTCCATTCCTATGAGTATATACCATCTTATGATGGTTACTCATAAAAATAGTGGACAAATACTCTGAGTTAATCGTGGAATTATGGCGAATGTCGCTACTTCAAAAAGCTTTGAGAAGGCTCGTTGAGTAATTCACCTACTGTCGAATGCTGTTCTTTTATGAACTTTTGGACCAGATAATAACCTACACAGTATCCTAACATCCTAGGGGAATCAGGTAGTCCATATAGAATTTCATCATGATCAATACTAGATTTTCTTGTATGGATGTAGGGAGATACTTTTGTTCTCCACATTTGTTCTAGTTCTTCCTCTGAATAAAAGGACATCCAATGCGATAAATAGCTCTGTCCGAACCGTTCAAGGACAGCGCTTTCAGCCAATCCTTCTAAAATAAGTGTATCCAGTAGTACATAGTCTTTTTCCGCTTTTTGATAATGGGTTAGACGACAAACATGATTGTATTCATGCGTCAGTAAGGCTCGAATTTCCATTTCGCTGTTATCCGTAGAGATAAATAGAAATAATTTATCTTTAAAGGCAAGACCTGCTTTTCCGTTAAATTCTTGCTTCAAGATTTCGTTATGTGCATCGGAAGGAAAAATGAAAATAGGAATATCTGGACCATGCCATAATTGCTGAAGCTTCTTTTCCTCCTCCACTACAATATCCCAAATTCGCTTTTCTTTTAATTGTCTCACTTGCTCTTTCCCATCTTTATCGGGCTGATACATTCCGTGCAGGACTAGATACTCATAGATTTCATAGGTCGTTGCATTTTCAAATAATCCGATTAACTGTTTGCAAAGCTCAAGAGGCTTGTCATAGGAATTCAAAAGCCATTTATCCGTTCTAATAATCAAAACCATACCCCCATTTGTGGATGATTCTACATATCATATGAAAAAGATTGATGGAGGTAATATGTTTTTTTCTCCGTGATTTGGATACGTTAAAAAAGAATCGAAAAAGAAGGCTGGGGTGAAAGTATTTTGAGAGAAAAAAGGCATATGGTTTTTAATTTTTCGATTATCATCATTCCGTGGTTATCCTTATTGTTTCTGGGAAAGAGTCATATAAAGCGGTTTTCCTTCGCTGGAATTATCATTGTCATTTTCGAGATCATCAATCATATATATGGTCATAAAAGGAAATGGTGGAAATTCTATGATAAGCGCAAATCCTTTTTTAAGGATGAGCTTCCTTTTAGCATTGGACCCTATATGCCGCTGTCCATGTGGATATTAAAATACTCATATGGAAATTTTAAAAAGTTCGTACTGATAAATGTAATTTCGGATGGGCTTTTTGCATTTCTTCTGATTGATATCTTGAAAAGATTTAAAATTATTAGGCTCAATCGGTTAAACCATGTCCAGTTTTTTTGGTATCTGCACTATAAAGCCTATTTATTATATGGGGTACAGTACCTATATGAAAAGCTAAGAAGTCAGTAAACGCGGGGTTAGTGGGCTGTTGATGAATAACTTCTTCATCATAGACCATTAACCTCCAACTTCAAAATTTGTAGTTATTCACCATTTACCTCTTCTACTTGATCACTCTGTTTTCCTCATCATTTAAGTTACCTTAAACCACTCACACTGTTGCACATGAATATAAAAAAATTGACTATTGTTTGACTCAGGCTTAAAATGTTTCCTATAGGCAATATTGCTGAAATCATTTTCCAAATTTAAAGGGGTTCTTGCGCTATGATGGATATTTTTTATAATTTGACGCCTATAACTCAAGCGCTGATAGCTACTTTATTTACATGGGGCATGACAGCTCTAGGGGCTGCTCTCGTGTTTGCTACAAAAACCATTAACCAGCGTCTGTTAGATAGCATGTTAGGGTTTGCGGGCGGTGTGATGATTGCAGCGAGCTATTGGTCCCTGCTTTCTCCCGCAATTGAAATGTCTGCTGATAATGCGATTGGCTCTTGGTTCCCGGCGGCATTTGGTTTTTTATTAGGTGGAGTTTTTTTGTGGGGAATTGACAAAATACTGCCCCATCTTCATCCGAATTCACCCATTGGAGCAGCTGAAGGCTACCATCCAAGGGAGAGGAAGAGAAGCACGCTCTTGGTGCTTGCGATCACACTTCATAATATCCCTGAAGGGTTAGCGGTGGGAATTGCTTTCGGGGCACTAGCCAATGGGGGTACGGAGGCATCTCTTGCTGGGGCTTTGACACTGGCACTCGGAATTGGGATTCAAAACTTCCCAGAAGGGGTCGCTGTTTCCATGCCATTACGAGGAGAAGGGATGTCACGAAGGAAGAGCTTCCTATATGGACAGTTTTCCGGGATGGTCGAACCGATTGCTGCCGTCATTGGTGCATTTGCTGTTGCCTTTGTTGAACCATTACTTCCCTACGCATTAAGCTTTGCTGCAGGTGCGATGATCTTTGTAGTAGCGGAAGAAGTCATCCCAGGTTCACAGGAAAAAGGTAATAAAGATTTAGCATCTATGAGCTTGATGATTGGTTTTGTCGTAATGATGATTCTTGATGTGGCGTTGGGGTAAATGAATTCTTTTCATCAAAAAATAAATGAGCAGCTGGCTATATGTTATGGCATATAGCCAGTTTTTTTGTGACCAATGTCAATCCAAATTGCGTTAGACAAAGTGTATAATAGGATGTGCTCGAATTTGTTTGCAGCATCAAATTGAAGACATTTACAAAGGAGGAGCAACATTGCCGCGATCGCTTGTTCATTTTACGTTTTTATTTTTTACTCTGACAGCCTTATCTGGTGTTTGGATGCGACTCTATCCGTTCCATTCCTTCTCCCTTACATATACGAATATTTTGCATGCCCACTCTCATTTAGCGATAATTGGCTGGGCTTTTTTAGCGGTGTTTGTGATTTTTTTGGCCACTAATTGGTCAACGATTCAACAGAAAAAGCAGGCTAAGATGATTGCTTGGACCCTTTTGATCATCTCAATTGGCATGTTTGGCGCATTTTTATATCAAGGTTATGGTATCTATTCCATCATCATGTCCACAATTCACATTTTTGTTGAATATTGGGCCGCAATTTTCATGTATCGCCAGCTGAAAGTTAAGCGGGATGCTCCTAAATCAGGATTGTTGTTTATTAAAGCATCGCTTCTCACCTTATTTATTTCCTCCATCGGTCCATTTGCACTCGGATATATATCGG
>DLCS01000165.1:38223-41900 GCA_002480735.1 Bacillaceae bacterium UBA7792
CGCAAATGGGTTAAAGGATTCTTATTTTTTTGACATGGCGATTTATTTCTACCTGCATTTTCAATACAATGGATGGCTGACCCTATTTTTACTCGGAATGTTCATCATGATTATCGATAGGGAAAAAATTGCGTTGCCTCCTAGACTTGTCAAAGCGGCCTTTTGGATTTATTTCCTGTCCCTTTTTCCAGGCTATTTCTTAAGTGTCCTCTGGGTCGACTTAGGCGTTCTCGTACAAATCCTTGCGGTTGTGGGAAGCATTGGACAATGGATCGGAATCATGCTGCTATTATTTGCCTGCAGGAGGGTTTGGAACTCTCTTCTTCAGCAGTACTCGAAATCGATTGTCCTCTTGCTAGGGCTCACCTTATTGTTGTTATTCGCAAAAAGCACGATGGAGTTAGGGCTTATATCGCCGGGATTAGCTGAGCTTGTCTATGATACGAGAAGCATTGTCATCGGGTATTTGCATTTAACCCTGTTAGGATTTGTGAGTATTTTTATTATCACACAATATCGTATGGTGGGAATCATTCGTTCGAGTAAAA
This sequence comes from Bacillaceae bacterium UBA7792, assembly GCA_002480735.1. GTDB lineage: Bacteria > Bacillota > Bacilli > Bacillales > Cytobacillaceae > Robertmurraya > Robertmurraya andreesenii. The sequence goes on from DLCS01000165.1 coordinate 38,772, forward strand.
TCTTTCACGTTGGATTTATCCTTTTCTTCGTGGGACTTTTACTCAATGAAATCATCCTCTTTATCCAGGGCTTGCTGCAATGGCTGCAGCTTCCGAGCCTCTCCTTTTTAACGGAAGGACTGCTGATCGCAAGCGTCTTTTTACTTGTAGGAATTGTAATAAAATGGATTTCCTTCCTCAAGTAACAGTAGCATTTAGTAAGCTTGAAACCGCTTTACTATGGTAGAATGAATGCTAGAAACACTGATTTTGTGGTGTAAGGGGGAAGTAAAATGGGAACCATTAAGCAAATCTCAAATGAGCTAAGGGATTGGATTATTGATACTTTAAATAGTGGGGTTAGCCCTGTTGTGATTGCGGATGCCCTTGTGAAAAAGGGTTTTCAACCAAGGTTCGCCTATGAAAGTCTGTTTCGTATCGTTGGAAATGAAGCGATTAAAACCTCTGAAAGTGCAGAAGGTCCCTATCAGTACGAGCTGCCTGAGATTGCCAAGAAGGGAAACACGATTCACGCAGGGGATCGAGAAATTAAGGTTCTATCAAGAATTGAGAAACCATGTATTATTCATTTAGATAATATTCTAAGTGAAGAGGAATGTGATGCATTGATCGAGCTATCGAGAGAGCGCTTGCAGCCATCTAGAGTAGTTGATGCGAGCACCGGCGAAGAGCGCACGGTACCTGGGAGAACGAGTAAGGGAATGTACTTCTCTATCAATGAAAATGATTTTATTACGAGATTGGAAGAGAGGTTTGCCGAGCTGACCGGGTTTCCAGTAGAGAATGGAGAAGGCCTTCAGGTCTTGAATTACCAGGTGGGCGAGGAGTATAAGGCGCATTTTGATTATTTCCCCCCTCATCGAATTCAAGAGGATAAGGGAGGACAAAGGGTTGGGACCCTGCTCCTTTATCTCAACGATGTTGAAGCAGGTGGCGAAACCGTTTTTCCGAAAATCGGAGCATCGATAGTTCCGAAAAAGGGTACGGCTGTCTATTTTCATTATGGGAATAGCCTCGGTCAGGTTGACCGCATGTCTGTCCATAGCAGCATTCCTGTAAGCAAGGGAGAGAAATGGGTCGCAACCAAATGGATCAGACAAAGAGCCATCTATTCGTAGAGCTTTTCTAAAAAATTAAACGATTAAATAGGTTAATAGACTAAGACAAATAGATGTGACAAGCATGGCAATAAGGGGCTTGAGGGCTTTTGTTCTGAGGTCATGGAGACTAACGTTCAAACCAAGACCGACCATAGCAGCCGTCAAACTCCAGGTTGTGATGCTTGACACCCCATTCATCGCCTCTGTTGTTACGGGAATATGGGTTCCCAGAATATAGCTTCCGAAAAGACTCATTAGAATGAAGCCGATTAAAAACCATGGGAATGGGATTTTGTTATCGGATGTTGGCTGATGCTCCTTTTTCCTTTTGATTACATACATGATTACAAAGCATAGTGGAACGAGTAAAAATACCCTCCCCAGTTTTGCAAGCAGGCCAACGGCTAGCGCATCCTCACCACCAGGGGCAGCGGCCAAGGCGACATGGGCAAGCTCATGTAAACTCATACCTGACCAGATTCCATATTGAATCGGAGACAGCGGCAAAATAGGCCGTAGCAGGGTATAGGTAACGGCAAAAATCGTTCCGACGAGCGCAATAATTCCTACCCCCATCGCCGTATCCTCTTCTTTTGCCTTAATAATCGGAGCAACAGCCGCAATGGCCGCGGCACCACATACCCCTGTTCCCACACCTAATAATAAAGAGATCATCTTATTGGCCTTAAAAACTTTGGCAAGGGCCATTGTTGCGACGATAGCAAAAGCAATCACACCGGCATCGCGAATGAGCAGACCGATCCCATCGTTGAATACCGTATGGACATTTAGCTTTAAGCCATACAATATGATCGCAAAGCGCAATAGCTTCTTTGTTGAAAATGAAATGCCTTCACGAAGTGCCTCGGGATACCCAAAAAACTGCCGATAGATAATGGCAAGAAGGATCGCACAGGCTAATAAACCGACATGGTCAAATCCGGGTAACTTGGCCAGTAAGGAACCGGTATAAGCAATCACAAAGGTGAAGGAAACCCCCATCATCCAAAGCATCATTTTCTTATTCAATTCTGCTTTCAACGCTGTTTTTTCTAACTCCAATATTTTCACTCCAATCAAAAACCTTTCAAACTAATAATAATCGTCGATTGACGATAAGGAAAATAATTATATATTATCCTATTAATAAGTAAATACTTATCATAGGGAGGAGAGCCAAGATGGATCAGCATTTGCTTGTGTTTGTGACAGTTGTGGAGAAAGAAAGCTTTTCACGGGCAGCGGAAGCCTTGCATATGACGCAGCCTGCTGTAAGCCAGTACATTCAAGTTTTGGAGAATACATATGGGGTAAAGCTGCTTGATCGAAATAATAAGTTTGTTCGCTTAAATAAAGCAGGGGAAATTGTTTACTTCCACGCGAAGGAAATTTTAGGGCTCTATACCAAAATGCAAGTTCTTATGGATGATCTGACGAATCGGGCAAGCGGATCCTTGTCCATTGGGGCTAGCTATACTTTCGGAGAATATGTTCTCCCGCATTTTATCGCCAAATTACATCATGAATTCCCTCTTATTAGGCCGAGTATTGTTATTGGGAACACAAGAAAAATTGCTGATTTAGTGCTCAGACATCAGCTCGATATCGGGATTATTGAAGGAAACCTGGAGAGCACTCAATTAAAGATCGATCCATTCGCAGATGATCAAATGGTCGTTGTCGTATCTGCACATCACCGTCTCGCAAGACTGGAAGGAGAGGTAGAGACATCTGAGCTGGAAAAGGAAACATGGCTTGTCCGCGAGGTTGGTTCTGGCACGAGAGAGGCGACAGAGAGAATCATCCGGGAACTATCTATTGCTCCGAAAGAGATGATGGAATTTGGGAGCACCCAATTAATTAAAGAATCGGTGGAATCAGGCCTTGGGATTTCCTTTCTTTCTCACCTCGCCATCCGCAAGGAATTATCGCTGGGCTTATTAAAGATCGTTCGAGTAAAAGGAACTCCTCTAAAAAGAGATTTCTCCATCGTTTTGCAGAGCGCTTTTCAAACGAAGGCATTAGAGGT
>DLCS01000165.1:41960-52662 GCA_002480735.1 Bacillaceae bacterium UBA7792
TAGAGGTATTTGTTAAGATATTGAGGGAGTCCAAGGGGTTTTGGAATTCTGAAGAAGGGTGACTTCACTAGACGGGGCACACCTGTTTTATGATAAAATAGGGTAGATTCTTAAATCTAGGCTGTTTTGAAATAGCCGATTACAATAAAGGATGTAGTTTCCGTGAAGCGATTAAATCAATTATTTTCTAAGAAAAAGAAGCTGACGGTGGAATTTTGCGAAAAAAATTTGGATCGCTTCTTAACCGAGGAGAATTTCCCGAAATATCATTCTTTTTTTAACGAAAAAAATGTCGTGTATAAAGAATATGAATGTCAAAGCAGGTGCAAGGAATGTAAGAAGTCACCCTATACGATTGTTAATGGTGAGTTTGTAGCGGCCGATAGTTCTGAGGAATTATTGGAGAAGCTGAAGGGCTATCAACGCTGACACAGTTCAATTATTCGACAAACCCATAAAATACCGCCATAATAAAGGTGTTAATACTATAAAAAATATGTAAACCAAATAAAAATGGATCGACAAAGTGGGAAAGGTGAGTTGATTTATGGACAATGTTGCTTTATTTAAAGAGGTTATGGGGAACTATCCGACGGGTGTAACCGTTGTAACAACAGTGGATGAAAATGGAACACCACTAGGCTTGACGGTCAATTCATTTGCATCTGTTTCCATCGACCCATTAATGATTCTTTGGTCGATTGATAAGAGGGTTTCCTCCTATGAGCCATTCACGAAAGCAGATAAATTTGCTGTTCATGTTTTAGCAGATGATCAGGGGGATATTTGCTCATTGTTTGCGATGAAGGGAACGGATCGCTTTGGGAGCTGTGAATGGAAAACATCAGAGCACGGACTTCCAATCATCTCTGGTGCACTAGGCGTGCTTCAATGTAAGACACACCAAGTCGTGGAAGCGGGCGACCATTCGATTCTAATTGGTGAAGTAATTGATATCGTTAGTGAGCAAAAGGATCCGCTTTTATACCACCGAAGAAAGTTTGGCAAAATTCCAAGTGAATTTTATAAATAGGCTATATTAAAGTCTGTTGTTGATTTTAGCCTTATACGTGTATGTGAACGGGTTTTATTCGGTACGAATAACTTAGAGAACGTACACGTATAAGGCGGTATGTAGATCATCAATACAATATGACAGAGCCTAAAAATAAGTAAGGGCTTTTCTAAAATACCTTTCCTCGTCGATGGGGGAGGGTTTTTCTTTTTTTGATGGGGTAGTAAAATTTGATTAGCTACAAATAATAAAATGAACTTTAATAAATGAGGTGTAGTAATGGGTCTTGAAGTGAGCCAAGATGCGGCCAAATGGTATAAGGAAGAAATGGATTTACAGGAAGGCGACTTTGTCCAATTTTTCATGAAATTATATGGAGGGATTCCGACGGAGCATCCAAATTATTTCCTGGGGGTATCGGTCGGTCAGGAAGGAACGATTGATGTTCAGACCACAGTTGAAGGAATCACCTTTTATTTCAATGACAAAGATTCGTGGTTCCTGGATGAATATGATATGAAGATAGAAGAGAAAAACGGTGATGTGGAGTTTGTTTTTAATAAAAAATAATCGCATGATTACATATTGGTAAGATGAAGCTCAGAGTTCTGCTCTGGGCTATTTTTTTTAGTGTTCTGTACCATTGTCCCCTGCAGGAATAGAATCAGAGCTTGCTCCGTCGCCAATTGACTCATCCCCTAAGGAAAGTTTTATTTTTCGCCATAAAAAATAAAAAAATTGTTTCCCAAAATGCTTTCAATTAATATATACTATATACAATTAAGTATAACACATTCATCTAAATACTTTGATATAACATATCATTTTTCAACTAGAGGGTGGTGGAATTGAAGCTTACCAAGCGGCAGGAGGAAATTCTTCAAATTGTGAAAGAGGAAGGCCCGATTCCCGGCAAGCTAATTGCTGAAAGATTATCGTTAAAAAGAGCAACATTAAGACCAGATCTCGCAATTTTAACAATGGCGGGGAACTTAGAAGCACGTACCCGTGTAGGATATAGCTACAAGGAGATTGAGGGAGAGAAGTATTCGAAGTGGTTTGAAGAGCATTTTGTTCGTGATTACAAAGCCCATCCGATTGTCGTCAGGAATTCTACCTCTGTCTATGATGCCATCGTACAAATTTTTCTTAAAGACGTAGGGGCGATCTTTGTTGTTAATGAGGATGGTCATCTTTCTGGAGTTATTTCAAGAAAGGACCTCTTGAGGGCCTGTATGGGCAATCAGGACCTCCATGGTATTCCGGTAAGTGTCATAATGACGAGGATGCCGAAGATTATTACGGTCAAGCCTGGGGACACCCTACTTCTAGCAGCAAAGAAAATGATCGAACATCATATTGATTCCCTGCCAGTTGTGCAGGAAATTGAAAAAGGGACCCATACATATAAAGTCGTTGGGCGTATCACAAAGACAACCATCTCTCGTGCTTTTATCGAATTAGCTGAACGCTAGAAATACTATTTCGTTTAAGGTAGAAATTTTATAGACGAATTCGACCCTAACAAAAATAGGAGTGAAGATCATTTGGAAGTAAAGGAATGCGTATACGTTGTCTCTGATTCGGTAGGGGAGACAGCCGACCTGGTTGTAAAAGCTGTTGCTACACAATTTAATGGGGGATTTGTTGAGATTAAGCGCAACGCTTTCGTTGAGGATACTGAAGATATCGAAGACTTGATCATAATGGCGAAGCAAGGTCCCTCGATTATTGCCTATACCATTGTGATTCCTGCTCTTAAGGAATATCTCGACAAAAGAGTGAAGGAGGAGGGGTTAGTCGCAGTTGATTTGCTCCATCCGCTCATGGATGCATTCAGCAGGACCTTCCACAAGAATCCAAAAAATCAACCGAAGCTTATGAGACAGCTGGATGACTCCTATTTTAGAAAAATTGAAGCAATTGAATTTGCGGTTAAGTATGATGATGGTCGTGACCCGAGAGGTCTTCTGTATGCCGATATCGTTCTAGTCGGTGTTTCTAGAACATCAAAAACACCTTTATCTATGTATCTAGCACATAAATGCTATAAGGTTGCCAATGTCCCTTTGGTGCCGGAAGTAGCTCCTCCCGATGAAATCTATCAAATTCCGAGGGGGAAATGTGTTGGTCTTATCATTAGTCCAGACAAGCTCAATTCTATCCGAAAGGAACGCTTGAAGAATCTTGGTTTAACCTCTCAGGCTAATTATGCCAGTTTTGAGCGCATCCTCGAGGAACTAGACTATGCAGAGAAAATCATGAAAAGAATTGGCTGCCCGGTTATCAACGTATCCAATAAGGCAATCGAGGAAACAGCCGATTACATCCTTAATGTCCTGAAGAAAGAGAGGAATTCATAATCATGAAAAAATTTGTTTATATGTTCAACGAAGGCAACAGCGGAATGAAGGAGCTACTAGGAGGAAAAGGGGCGAACCTAGCTGAAATGACCTCTATTGGCTTACCTGTTCCCTATGGATTTACGATCTCGACAGAAGCCTGCAATGATTATTATGAGGCAGGAAAAATGGTCTCACCAGAGGTAAAGGATCAAATTCTTCAGTCTTTAGCTAGATTAGAAGAAAACACAGGCAAGCGCCTCGGGGACCCATCCAACCCCCTGCTTGTGTCCGTTCGTTCAGGCTCTGTATTCTCAATGCCAGGGATGATGGATACGATTCTTAACCTTGGAATGAATGATGAAACGGTTGAAGGAATGGCCCAGCTTACCAATAATCCACGCTTTGCCTACGACTCTTATCGTCGTTTCATTCAAATGTTCTCAGATGTTGTGCTCGAGGTAGATGTCTATTTCTTTGAACAGCTTCTTGAGGATTACAGAGAGAACAAGGGGTATACTTCTGACCCTGAGCTTACTGCTGAAGACTGGCAGGAAGTAATTGCTGGCTATAAGAAAATTGTCAAGGAACGTACAAGAAAGGACTTTCCGCAGGAGCCAAAGGAGCAGCTATTCCTCTCCATTAATGCGGTGTTTGATTCCTGGAACAATCAACGTGCGATTGTATATCGCCGCCTCAACAAGATTCCTGATCATTTGGGAACAGCGGTTAATATACAAAGCATGGTGTTCGGTAATACTGGAAATGATTCTGGTACTGGGGTGGCTTTTACAAGAAATCCATCGACTGGGGAAAATGTCCTCTACGGAGAATATTTAATTAATGCACAGGGTGAAGACGTGGTTGCTGGAATTCGTACTCCAGAGCCGATTGCTACACGTGAAAGCGAAATGCCAGACGGATATCAGCAATTCTCTGAAACTTGCCATCTATTAGAACAGCATTACCAAGATATGCAGGATATCGAGTTCACCGTGGAACGAGGTAAGCTCTTTATTCTTCAAACAAGAACAGGAAAAAGAACGGCCCAGGCTGCGATTCGCATTGTAGTTGAAATGGTCGAAGAAGGCATTATTGATAAAAATACCGCTCTTCTTCGCGTCGATCCTGATCAATTGAATCAGCTTCTGCATCGTCGCATTGACGAATCTGCTGTGCGTACCCAGCTTGCAAAAGGATTGCCAGCTTCTCCAGGAGCAGCAACTGGTGCGGTTGTGTTTGATGCAGATGAAGCAGAGGAGCTAGGAAACGAAGGTAAAAAAGTGATTCTTGTCCGTCCGGAAACAACGCCTGATGACATTCACGGAATTATTGCAGCCCAAGCGGTGGTTACAAGTCGTGGCGGAATGACGAGCCATGCTGCTGTTGTCGCAAGAGGAATGGGGAAAGCCTGCATCTGTGGCTGTGAAGCTTTGAAAATTGATTTGAAGGCTAGACAGTTCCGTGTTGGTGAAACGATCGTGAACCATGGAGATATGATTACGATTGATGGTGCAACTGGTGAAATCATGCTTGGGGAAATCCCGATGATTGAGCCGCAGCTATCTGATGAATTCCAGCTTCTCCTGCAATGGGCGGATGAAGCAAGAAAGCTCGGGGTTCGCGCAAATGCTGATAATCCAGAGGATGCGAAGAAGGCATTTGAATTTGGCGCAGGTGGAATTGGACTATGCCGTACGGAGCATATGTTCATGGATGCGAAGCGGGTTCCAATCGTACAAAAGATGATTTTAGCTGAAAACTATGAAGAGCGAAGTGCAGCATTAGCAGAGCTCTTGCCAATGCAGCAAGGCGATTTTGAAGGGATCTTTGAAGCGATGCAAGGGTTACCTGTGACCATTCGCTTACTCGATCCTCCACTTCATGAGTTCTTGCCAGATAAGGAAGAGCTTTTAGTCGAGGTAACGAAGCTACAAATTCTAAATCCTGATTCAGAGGAATTAGCTCAAAAAGAATTGCTGCTGAAAAAGGTACGCCAGCTCGATGAATTTAACCCAATGCTTGGTCACCGTGGCTGCCGACTTGGTATGGTTTATCCAGAAATCTATGAAATGCAGGCGAAAGCGATTTTCTATGCGATTGCGACCCTATCCGAAAAAGGAATGTCAGTGAAACCAGAAATCATGATTCCACTTGTAGGCCATGTTAATGAGTTAAAGGAAATGCGCCAGCTCGTTGTCGATGCAGCACACAAGGTTCAAGAAGAAACAGGCTATCCGTTTGACTACATGATTGGAACGATGATTGAAATACCACGAGCGGCTTTAACAGCAGATCAAATTGCAGAGGAAGCGGATTTCTTCTCATTTGGTACCAATGATTTAACACAAACAACTTTCGGATACAGCCGTGACGATGCAGAAGGAAAATTCCTTCAAGCCTACATCGAGAATAAGGTACTTCCGGATAATCCATTCGCCGTTCTCGATCAGGAAGGTGTTGGAAAGCTAGTTGAAACAGGGGTGAAGCTAGGCCGTAAGACAAAGCCACAGCTTAAGACTGGGATTTGCGGTGAGCATGGAGGAGAGAAGAGCTCAATCGAATTCTGCTACAATACAGGGCTAGATTATGTCAGCTGCTCCCCATATCGTGTTCCACTTGCTAGACTAGCGGCTGCCCAAGCAACGATTCGTAAGACGTTAGCTGAAGTAGTAACAGTATAAGATAAGAATAAAACAAACGAACTCGCTACATATTAGCAGCGAGTTCGTTTTTTCATATTTGGCTATGTTTGATGCTAGGCTTATACGTGCACGTGAACGGGTTCTTTTCCGTACGAGTAACTTAGTAAACGTACCACGTATAAGATAGAAAAGCGACTCAATACTCAAAAAATCCTCACATTTCCACTTGATACACCCACTTCAATCTCATGCTTGCCACTACCGTGGGAGCCCTTGATTCTGTGATTATCCTGTTTTTTGATCGTTAATGGGAAATCACAGGAGATGTTCCCTGATCCCGTCTCTCCATCTAGGGTGAAATCGGCCTGATCAGGAAGATCCAGTTCAACCGATCCAGAGCTTACGTCTATTTGAATGGAATCCTTAAGCTCAGACATTTGAACTACAAGCCTTCCGGAAGACAAATCAGCATTCAATTTCCCAGCATAATCGGTCATTTTCACTTTCCCAGAACTAATGTCGATGGAGCTTGAGTTAGACACGAGAGAATGTACGGTTAAATTTCCTGAAGAAGCATCGTGAACAAACGTATCAACCTGTAGATTTTCAAGATTTACATTCCCAGAGCTCATATCAACAGTCAAATTATCTAGCTCATAGGGTTGCTTAGCTGATTTTCCTGATAAGCTCATATTCCCTGAACCAACATCAAGGAGCATATCTTTGTTGTAATCCTCCGGTACGTATACAGTTAGCTTAGCAGTATTGAAAAATGGGACCCACTCAAACCAGCTTTTTTTGTGCTTTACAGTCACCGTATCACCCTTTTGGTCAACTGATAATTTTCCTCTTCCCTTCAAGACAGCCTCTAGGTTGTCACGTTTTTCTGGAATAATGGTTAAACTAGCAGAAGCAATATCCAATTCAATCGTATCAATTCGGTTCGTGATTTCCGCCTTTGTTTGTTCCTTCCCGAATAATGCAGGGAAGTTTCCCATGATTGATGTGAATAAAAGGTAACCACCTACAATGATTAAAAAGATCACAAGAATTTTTTTCAACTTCATACCCTTCTTTCCTACTTGTTAGTACCATCATACCCGACGACAAAGAAATGTTCATTGTTCTATAGCTTTATTTTTGACTAAGTCTAGGGTCTTAGAGTTGTTTTTTCGTTTCGCAAATATATCTGGTTTTTCGCAAAAAAGATCATTTTTCCGCAAATACTTTCAACTGTTCATAAAAAGTTCACTTTACATAGGTTAGGGGGGTATAGTAATATCTTAAATGAAGGAGGTTTTGTGCATGGATACATTGAATGAACCTCAAGAAAAGGATCAAGAATGTTGTCATGATCATCGAAAAAGTCATCACTCAGAAAAAACCAAGAAAAATCTGACGACAAGATTGAACCGTATCGAGGGTCAGATTCGCGGGATAAAGGGACTTATCGAGAAGGATACTTATTGTGATGATGTCATCACGCAAATTGCCGCAACTACGGCAGCATTGAATGGCGTGGCGAAGCTCCTTCTAGAAGCCCATATGAAAAGCTGTATTCTAGAAAGAGTTCAAGATGGGGATCATGAAGCTCTTGATGAGTTACTTATAACGATTCAAAGGCTTATGAAAAAATAAAATTAATGAGAAAGAAGGATTTACTATGTCAAATGTTGTTCTTAATGTAAAAGGAATGTCTTGTGGTCACTGTGTAAAAGCGGTGGAAGGTAGCGTTGGCAAGCTTCAAGGAGTAAATACTGTTAAGGTAAATTTAGAAGAAGGTACTGTAGCAGTTGATTATAATCATGATGAAGTAACTGTTGATAAAATCAAGGAAACCATCGACGACCAAGGCTACGATGTAGAATAACTCCTAGGGACGTGCTACAAGGTTAGCACGTTCTTTATCGCTAAAAATATACCCATAAGGGGTATGAGGGGAAGAGAGAGTTATGGGTGCTTTGAAAGAAACCAGTATGCAAATAACCGGTATGACCTGTGCGGCGTGTTCCGCTCGGATCGAGAAGGGCTTACGAAAGCTTGATGGAGTCGAGGAAGCGAATGTGAACTTAGCCCTTGAACGCTCATCGGTCAAATATGATCCACAGGTAACCACGGTAGAAGTGATTCAACAAAAGGTTCGTGACTTAGGTTATGGTGTCGTCAATGAAAAGGCGGAGTTTGAGATTACGGGAATGACCTGTGCGGCCTGCTCCTCCAGGATTGAAAAGGGACTGAACAAGCTCGAGGGTGTATCCAAAGCCAATGTTAATCTAGCCCTAGAAAAAGCAACAGTCGAGTATAATCCTTCTGAGCTTTCAGCAACTGATATCATTAAGAAAGTGCAGGACTTAGGGTATGGGGCGTCTGTAAAGGAAGATCAGAAAGAAGGCATAGATCATCGGGAACAGGAAATCAAAAGACAGACGAGAAAATTTGTTTTTGCTGTCATCCTCTCCCTTCCATTGCTATGGACGATGGTCGGCCATTTTTCATTTACATCCTTCATCTATGTTCCAGAATTTCTCATGAATCCATGGGTGCAGCTTCTACTCGCTACCCCTGTTCAGTTCATTATCGGAAAGCAATTCTATGTAGGTGCCTATAAGGCGCTGAAAAATAAGAGTGCAAACATGGATGTTCTCGTTGCACTTGGAACCTCGGCTGCCTATTTTTACAGCTTATACTTATCGATTCGATCTATCGGGATGCACGGACATACACCAGAGCTTTACTATGAAACGAGTGCAATCTTAATTACGTTAATTATTCTCGGCAAGCTGTTCGAGGCAAAGGCAAAGGGTCGTTCCTCTGAAGCCATCAAGAAGCTGATGGGACTACAAGCGAAGACTGCCATCGTAGAGCGCGATGGAGTAGAAATAGAAATACCTTTAGAAGAAGTCGTAACTGGAGATATTTTTCATGTCAAGCCTGGAGAAAAAATACCGGTCGATGGCGTGATTAAAGAAGGTCAGTCTGCCATTGATGAATCGATGTTAACAGGGGAAAGTGTTCCCGTTGATAAAACAGTGGGCGATGAGGTCATTGGGGCGACGATTAACAAGAACGGCTTCCTTAAGGTGGAGGCAACAAAGGTTGGAAAGGATACGGCTTTAGCCCAAATCATTAAGGTGGTTGAGGAAGCACAGGGCTCTAAGGCTCCAATCCAAAGATTAGCCGATAAGATTTCAGGCGTCTTTGTACCGATCGTCGTGGGACTTGCGGTTGTGACCTTTTTCATTTGGTTCCTCTTCGTGACACCAGGTGATTTTGCCGAAAGCCTTGAAAAAATGATTGCGGTTCTCGTCATTGCCTGCCCATGTGCATTAGGTCTTGCAACTCCAACCTCGATTATGGCGGGTTCAGGTCGCTCCGCTGAATTTGGCATTCTTTTCAAAGGTGGAGAGCATTTAGAAATGACACACCGAATTACAACGGTTGTGTTAGATAAAACAGGGACGGTAACAAATGGTACTCCTGTCTTAACAGATGTGATCACGGATAGGAATGAAGAGGAATTCCTTGCTCTTGTAGGAAGTGCAGAGAGAAAATCAGAGCATCCCCTTGCTCAAGCCATTGTGGAAGGGATTAAGGAAAAGGGAATTTCTTTAAAAGAAGTGGCTGATTTTGAAGCCATTCCTGGCTTTGGGATTAGAGCGGTGGTTGATGGTAGTGAAATCTTAGTCGGTACAAGAAAATTAATGACAAGAAATCAAATTGTCATCGATCATGCTCTAACACAAATGGAAGTCTTAGAAAGAGAAGGAAAAACAGCTATGCTCGCCTCAGTAAATGGTCAATTTGCTGGAATTGTCGCCGTAGCTGATACCATTAAAGAGACCTCCGTAGCTGCGATTGCACGCCTGAAGGATATGGGACTAGATGTGATTATGATTACTGGTGACAACCAAGAAACGGCAAAGGCGATTGCGAATCGGGTAGGAATTGAGCATTATATCGCAGAAGTGCTTCCAGAAGGAAAAGCCGATGAAGTGAAGAAGCTTCAGAAAGAAGGCAAAAAAGTGGCGATGGTGGGCGACGGGATCAATGATGCCCCAGCATTAGCGGTGGCGGATATCGGTATGGCGATCGGAACGGGAACGGACGTGGCGATGGAGGCTGCTGATATTACCCTTATTCGAGGGGACTTAAATAGTATCGCGGACGCCATTTTTATGAGCCGGAAGACCATCAACAACATTAAACAAAACCTCTTCTGGGCGTTTGGTTATAACACCATTGGTATTCCAATTGCAGCAGCAGGTTTTCTCGCTCCTTGGCTTGCGGGAGCGGCGATGGCATTTAGCTCCGTTTCAGTTGTGCTTAATGCTTTGCGACTCCAAAAAGTAAAGCTGTAAAAGCTATCAAAAAAGCTATCGATCGAATCGGTAGCTTTTTTTGAGGTTAGATGCAATAATTAACACTATCAATATATACTTTACTGGATTTGGAAATGGAGGGAGGATAATGGAGTTAATGGAAGCGCTTAGAACGAGGAGAAGTATTGGTAGAGTACTTGATAAAGAGGTGCCTAAGGAGTTGATTGAGAAAATAATAGAAGCAGCTACATGGGCACCCAACCATTTTAAAACAGAGCCTTGGAGATTTTTCGTTCTAACAGGCGATGGCAGGAAGCGGTTAGGTGAGACCCTTGCAAGGATTGCTGAAAGAGATATGGATGATCCGACTACAGATGAGAA
>DLCS01000165.1:52710-58620 GCA_002480735.1 Bacillaceae bacterium UBA7792
TGGAGAGAGCAAGAAATAACCCATTTCGAGCACCTGTTGTCATTGTGGCAGCAGTCGAACCAAGTGATGATCCCCGCGTGATTTTAAAGGAAGAATATGCAGCCGTGAATGCTGGGCTTCAAAATATGCTTCTAGCGGCCCACTCACTAGGATTAGGAGCGGTTTGGCGTACAGGCAAGCCATGCTATGATCAAGAAATGAGTCAGTCATTCGGCCTTTCCGACAAAGGTGAAGTGGTGGGCTTTATCTATATTGGCTACCCAGATTTGGAACCGCCTGCACGAAATCGTAAATCTATTGATGAAGTAACGACATGGATATCAACGGACTGATTTATTTCTTAACTCCTTATCTCATAAGGAGTTTTTTATTTTTATGGAAATTTTTGATTTTCGTAGCTCTTAAATATGTATAAAATTCATAGAATTTTCATCTTTCCACCTATCTTAACTGTAATAAGGGTTTCAGGGTTGAATTTCAATATTTGATTGATTATAATGAAGGTGTACTCGGAATGATAATCATTTTCAATTATCATCAGAGAATAACTACGTTATGAGGATTACAAATGAGACTATGGATGTTGATGATTGCTGCTATCGTCCTGTCTTTTGTATCGCTGTTTATCGGAGCAATCGATATTAAGCCGAGTGACTTACTTAATTGGGAATCAGATGAAACGCAAATCTTCCTTATTAGTCGCTTACCTCGGTTACTAGCGATAATTTTAGCAGGGGCAGGAATGAGTATTGCAGGTTTGATTATGCAGTCCTTAAGCCGAAATAAATTTGTTTCGCCTACGACTGCTGGAACGTTAGATGCAGCAAAACTAGGAATATTAATTTCTATGTTATTCTTTGCAAATGTTACATACACGCAAAAGATTATATTTAGTTTTGCCTTTGCTTTAGTCGGAACTTTTGTTTTTATGCAGATTTTGGATCGAATTAAATTTAAGGACGCTATCTTCGTCCCGTTAATTGGGATTATGTACGGGAACATACTGTCTTCGATTACGACCTTTCTTGGATATGAAGCAGACCTTCTGCAGAATATATCTTCTTGGTTAATGGGAAGCTTTACATTGATTATGTCAGGACGATATGAGCTGTTATATGTAAGTATACCAGCTGTTATTCTAGCATATCTCTATGCGAATAAATTTACCGTTGCAGGTATGGGAGAAGATTTTGCGAAGAACTTAGGCTTAAGCTACAAGCTTGTGTTGAATATCGGTCTTGTCCTTGTTTCGATTATTTCGACAACCGTTGTCCTGACGGTCGGTGTTATTCCATTCTTAGGATTGATTGTTCCTAACATTGTTTCTCTTTACTTAGGTGATAATTTACGCAAGACTATTCCACATACTGCGGTATTAGGGGTTGTCTTTCTATTAATATGCGACATTATTGGACGTGTTATTATCCACCCGTATGAGATTCCTGTGAATGTTACCGTGGCAGTAATAGGCAGTGCGATCTTCTTAATTATGTTGTTTAGGGGGAGAGCATATGCGAAATAGTACGAAACTGATCATATTAGCGGGTATCGCCATTGTTTGTATATTACTCTATGGATTTTATGATATTAAAGGCGGCTTTGACTACGCTTTTCCAAGACGGATGATCCGCGTTTCGGCCATGGTTGTAACAGGGATAGCGATTGCCTATTCGACTGTCGTGTTTCAGACGATTACACGGAACAGAATCTTAACACCTTCTGTTATGGGTCTGGACTCGATGTATGAAGTAGTTCAAACGTTGATTTACTTCTTTGCCGGCTCTATGTCCGTTTGGGTGTTAAATAAATATTTGAATTTCGGGGCAGCGATTTTTGCTATGGTATTATTCGCTCTCCTTTTATATCGCTTCTTATTCCGAGCGGATAAGCACCCGATTTACTTATTGTTATTGATTGGGATGATTATTGGAACACTTCTTGGAAGCCTTGTCACGTTTCTTCAAGTTCTCATAGATCCGGTGGAATATCTCAGCTTGCAAAATCGTTTGTTTGCTTCCTTTACAAATGTAAAGGCTGAGCTATTATATATTGCGATTGGGATCTTGTTCCTAGCCTTTTTATACGGCTATCGCATTATGGGGAAGCTGGATGTAATGTCCCTTGGTCGTGAAAATGCGATTAATCTTGGAATTAACTATGACCGCATGGTGATGAAAATTTTAGTTTTATCATCAGTTTTGATTGCGACATCAACAGCATTAGTTGGTCCCATTACCTTCTTCGGTTTAATTGTGGCTAATTTATCCTATCAATTTTTAGCCACGTATAAGCACTCCACTCTTATATTTGGGGCAAGTCTAATGGGGATTATTGCTTTAGTTGGTGGTCAATTCCTCGTAGAGCATATTTTCGAATTAAGAACGACATTAAGTGTAATCATTAACTTTATCGGTGGTATTTACTTCATTTACTTATTATTAAAGGAAAGTAGGGCAGCAGGATGATTGAAATCAAAGGATTAACAAAGCAGTTTGGTAAAAAGCCTGTTGTGGAAGATGTTACGGTAACAATTGAGCCAGGGACCATTACATCGTTTATCGGGCCGAATGGTGCGGGTAAATCGACTCTTCTTTCTATGGTGAGCCGTTTGTTAGAAGCAGACACTGGAGAGGTATTGCTAGATAAGAATAATGTGAAAAAATGGAAGTCATCTGAATTTGCCAAACGTGTTTCGATTTTGAAACAAGCCAACTTTATTAATGTTCGGTTAACCGTACGGGAGCTTATCTCTTTTGGACGTTATCCTTATTCAAAAGGGCGCTTGACAGCAGAGGATGAAAAATTCGTTGATCAAGCTCTAGATTATATGAATTTAACTTCTATGCAAGATAAATTTTTGGATGAATTATCTGGGGGACAAAAGCAACGTGCATTTATTGCCATGGTTATTGCCCAGGATACAGACTATATTTTATTAGATGAGCCTTTAAATAACTTGGATATGAAGCACTCTGTACAAATTATGAAAATTCTCCGGAAGCTTGTCGATGAGCTTGGAAAGACGGTTGTCATCGTTTTGCATGACATTAATTTTGCATCCGTTTATTCCGATCGCATTGTAGCGTTAAAAGACGGGAAGCTCGTGAAAAATGGACCAACCCATGAAATTATTAATAGAGATGCACTCCGAGATATTTATGATATGGATATTCCTATTCAGGAGCAAAATGGATGTCGGATTTGTGTATATTTTAACTCTCACGCATAATCAATATAAAAAGATCTAGAGAAGAGCTCTCTAGATCTTTTTTTGGTATATGAAATTAACTAAAAATAAATAATTTCACAAATTTATCTAATAAGGTATTGACGGAAGTGAAATGCAACTCTATAATGAGAATTGTTATCAATGATAATGATTATCATTTTTAAAAAGACAATATAAAACAATCAAAGGAGAGAAAGACATATGAAGATATGGAAGTTTGCTAGCCTTTTGTTAGCGATGGTTTTAATGCTTGCAGCTTGTGGTTCTGATGAAACAGCAAAAGACAAGACAAACAATGCAGGTGAAAAGCAATCACAGGAAACTGGAAAAACAGCTGAGGGGCAGGGGCCTACATATCCAATGACCATTTCTCCAACCACTGCTTCTTCTTCAGATAGAGAAAGTGGTCAAACATATAATTTCGAAGATGTCACATTTGAAAAAATGCCTGAGAGAATGGTTGTATTTGATTATGGGTTTTTAGATACATTAGATGCACTTGGTGTTGAAGGAGTAGTAGGGGTACCGAAAGATACAGCCTTGCCTGCACATCTTGAAAAATATGCTGCTGATGAGTATGCAAGTGTTGGGAACCTAAAGGAGCCATTACTTGAAGACATCGCTGAACTTGGACCAGATGTAATCTTTATTTCTGGACGTCAAGCACCATACTATGAGCAATTGAAAGAAATTACGCCAAACGTTGTGTTCGTTGGTACTTCACAGGATGATTACTGGAACACCTTCCTAGCATCTGTAGATGTTGCAGCGAAAATGTTCGGTAAAGAAAAAGAAGCAGAAGAATATACGGCAAAAATTGATAAAACACTTGAAGAAATCAAAGCATTAGCAGGGAACTATGAAACTTCATTAGTAACCATGTATAACGAAGGTAAATTATCTGGTTTTGCAAAAAATTCCCGTTTCGGATATATGTATGACATTTACGGCTTCAAGCCAGTCACTGAAGATATCGAAGCTTCTTCTCATGGTTCTAACTTTGGATTCGAAGCAATTCTTGAATTTAACCCACAAGTATTATTTGTTATCGACCGTACTGCAGCTACTGGAGGTCAATCCAATATCGAAGCAGATATGGAAAATGACATCATCAAGAAAACTGATGCTTACAAGAACAAGCATATTGTTTACTTAGATGGACCACTTTGGTACTTAAGCGGTGGAGGCTTACAATCTGAACTTGCAAAAATTGAAGAAGTGTTAGCTGAATTAAAATAAGAATAAAAAATAGGCTATTCAGAAAGCAGAGCAATCGACTTTTTGAATAGCCTATTATCTTTATCATTCCCGACAGAAGACTCCCCCTTCAATCGTGCGAAGGGCATAGCCCAACGATAAGTGGGAGATGAATGTGGGTTGGCTGTAGCCAAAATCCCCCAAATATGGTAAAATAGGAACGTATATTCGTTTGGAGGTGAAAAAAATGCTAGTCAACAAAGCCTATAAATTCCGTATCTATCCAACTAAAGAACAGGAAATCCTCATAGCCAAGACGATCGGATGCAGTCGTTTTGTGTTCAACCGCTTTTTGGGACAATGGAATGATACCTATAAAGAGACAGGGAATGGATTAACCTATCTTTCCTGTTCTGCTGAACTAACACAGTTAAAAAAGGAATTAGTATGGCTAAAAGAAGTTGATAGCATTGCTCTACAATCCTCACTGAAAAACCTCGCTGATTCATTTGCACGTTTCTTCAAAAAGCAGAATAACGCACCACGCTTTAAATCCAAAAAGAATAGGGTACAATCTTACACTACAAAGGAAACAAATGGGAACATTGCCGTTGTGGGCAATAAAATTAAATTACCCAAACTTGGTCTTGTCCGCTTCGCAAAAAGCCGTGAAGTGGAAGGGCGTATTCTTAATGCGACCGTAAGACGCAATCCCAGCGGGAAATACTTTGTTTCCATTCTTACTGAAACAGAAGTGCAACCATTAGAAAAAACAGGTTCTCGCGTGGGTATTGACTTAGGACTGAAAGACTTTGCCATTCTTTCAAATGGAAAAAAGTTTGAAAACCCTAGATGGTTTTGTAAACTCGAAGAGAAACTAGCGAAAGCACAACGTGTTCTTTCAAGACGACAGGAAGCAGCTTTAAAACGAAAATGCAAATTGGATGATGCGAAAAACTATCAAAAGCAAAAACGGAAAGTAGCTCGTATCCACGAGAAAATAGTAAATGCTCGATCAGATTACCTGCAAAAGACCTCTACTGAAATCATCAAAAACCACGATGTAATCGGAATGGAGGATTTGCAGGTATCTAACATGCAAAAGAATCACAAGTTAGCCAAAGCAATCAGTGAAGTATCGTGGTCACAATTTAGAACCATGCTCGAGTACAAAGCAAAATGGTATGGCAAAGAAGTGGTTACTGTATCCAAAACTTTTGCCAGTTCCCAGCTATGTTCTTATTGTGGCTACCAAAATAAAGACGTTAAGAATCTAAATCTTCGTGAGTGGGACTGCCCTTCTTGTGGTATGCATCACGATAGAGACATTAATGCAGGAAAAAATATTGAATTTGAAGCCGTAAGGCTTCTAACCGTAGGGACTACGGGGCTAGCCTAATCAATTAGAAGCCGATAGGCTTCTTTACTTAGGAATCCCCCACTTCAAGCAGCTCGTAAGAGATGCTAAGTGGTGGGTAGTTGTG
>DLCS01000292.1 GCA_002480735.1 Bacillaceae bacterium UBA7792
ATGGTAAAAAAGTAGATATTCGTACACCTAAGGATGCACAGGATTATGGAATCCAAATTGTTTATCAAGAGGTAGATACAGCGCTTGTTCCTTATTTAACTGTTGGCGAGAACATCATGTTGAATGAAACGGTCAACGATATGGGAAAAAGCCAGTTTGTGAAATGGAAACACATTCATCAAAAGGCAACAGAAATATTAAAAAGAATGAACATAAAAATATCTTCCAAGAAACTTGTCAGTGAGTTAACTTTGGCGGAAAAACAAATGGTTCTCATCGCTAGATCAATTTCGAAGCAATGTAAATTTTTGATTTTGGATGAGCCGACAGCGCCGCTCAGTCACTCCGAGACAACGGAGCTTTTTAGAATTGTAAGAGAACTTGTTAAGGAAGATGTTGGAGTTATTTTTATCTCCCATCGACTGCCGGAGTTATTCGAAATCTGTGAAGAAATTACCGTTATGAAAAATGGTGAGTTTGTAATCAAAGAAAAGATTGCTGAAACAACACAAAACAAGGTCGTGGAACATATGCTTGGTGAAAAACTGGAAGACCAGTTCCCTAAGTACCAC
The DNA here is from genome assembly GCA_002480735.1 of Bacillaceae bacterium UBA7792. Classification (GTDB taxonomy): domain Bacteria; phylum Bacillota; class Bacilli; order Bacillales; family Cytobacillaceae; genus Robertmurraya; species Robertmurraya andreesenii. The sequence goes on from DLCS01000292.1 coordinate 573, forward strand.
GTTGAAATTGGAGATACCGTCCTTAAGGTGCAAGGACTTCATGATACAGGCTTAGTGAAGAATTTTAGCATGCAAGTAAATGAAGGTGAAATTGTAGGGATAGCAGGCCTTGTGGGTGCGGTNNCGCTCTTCCGATCTAGCGATATTTGGTGCTTCCAAAATCACAGCGGGAGAAATCTCAATCCGAGGGAAAACTGTGAAAATTAAAGGCCCAGATGATGCTGTAAGAAAAGGTATTGCCCTTGTACCAGAGGAAAGACGAAAAGAAGGAATTCTTGTTCAAGAGTCTGTTTCTACGAACCTTACATCTGCAAGTCTAGGAAAGTTCTCAAAGTTTCTTAGCTTTGTAGATACAAGAGGAGAAAAGAAAATATCAAAAACCATGATCTCAGATCTTGGGATTAAGACACCTTCATCAGAAGCCAAGGTGCAGAATTTATCGGGTGGAAATCAGCAGAAGGTGGCCATCGGGAAATGGTTAATTGCTGATGCGGAGGTCTACATTTTTGATGAACCAACAAAAGGGGTAGACGTTGGAGCGAAGAAGGATATTTTTGAACTGATATCTGGATTAGCAAAGCGGGGTAAATCAATCATCTATGCCTCCTGTGAGCTATCAGAAATACTTGGCATCACAGACCGTGTGTACGTTGTATATGACGGGGAAGTAGCGAAAGAACTAGAAACGAAATCCACAAATGAAGAAGAATTACTATTCTATTCAACAGGAGGTAAATAGAATGAACTCAGCAAATCCTGTTCAAACATCAAAGCCCGAAAAAAAGGGATTTGAGCTTTTTGAGTTTCTCTATAAATATGGAACGATCATCACGATTTTTGCACTAATTGTGATTTTCGCAGTTGCGAATCCGAGCTTTATCCAAGGGGCAAATATTGTCAATATTTTAAGATCTATATCCATCGTAACGATTATTGCGATCGGGATTACGATTTCTTTATCCGTTGATGGATTTGATTTATCGGTGGGATCAACTGTATCTCTGTCAAATGCTGTTGTCATCTCCATGTTTGTATGGTTTTCACAAAATATTTTTGTAGCCATTCTGGCAGCAGTGGCTGCAGCGTTAGTGGTCGGAGCATTCAACTCCTTTATGATTGTTAAAGTGAAAATTCCGGATATGCTCATGACGTTAGCAACCATGTTTATCGTACAAGGAATTGCCCTTACTTACACAAAGGGTGCAACAGTTTCAGAAAATATGATTATGCCAGATGGTAGTTTTTCTACAGGATTAATTTCTCCGGTTTTCTCAAAAATTGGACAGGTTCCGTGGATTATTATCATCATGGTCGTTGTTGTTGCAGTCGTTCACATCTTCTTGAATTATACGAAACATGGCCGTTACATGTATGTGATTGGTGGAAACAAAGAAGCAGCAAGATTATCTGGTATTCCTGTTAATAAGTATAAGATTCTAGCTTATTTACTTTCAGCGACATTCGCAGCAATTGGTGGAATCGTGTTAGCTTCACGTGTAATGACTGCAGAAATCAATTCAGGTGCTCCGTACTTAATGGATGCGGTTGCAGCATCATTTATCGGTTTATCTGTATTAGGTGCAGGAAAACCAAATGCCTTTGGAACATTTGTTGGTGCGGTGTTAATAGGAATTCTTTCCAATGGATTAGTTATGATGTCTGTCCCATATTATGCGATGGATATTGTCAAAGGGACTGTGTTAGCGCTTGCTCTTGCCTTAACTTACTATAAACAGAAATAAGCCTGGAGGGATTATCATGAAAGATTTCACTAAAGAATACTTTACGATGACAGAAAGTGATGCAATTGAATACGCAAAGAGACATCTTGACTTCTTCCAAGAGGATGCTGAACTGACCTGTAAGGAAATCGGGGATGGTAATCTAAACTATGTATTCAAAGTGGTTGATTCGAAAACAAATAAGTCCGTCATTATTAAGCAGGCTGGACCGATAGCTCGTATTTCTGATGAATTTAAGCTATCACCGGATCGCAACCGAATTGAAAGTGAAATCCTAAAGCTGCAATACAAATTAGCTCCTGGATATGTGCCAGAAGTATATAAATATGATCCAATCATGAACTGCTGTGCGATGGAAGACTTATCAGACCATGAAATGATGAGAGGCGCTTTAATAAAGCATAAGAAATTTCCGCTTTTTGCTGACCATATTTCTACATTCCTTGTAAATACATTATTGCTTACTTCCGATGTGGTGATGGAGCATAAAGAAAAGAAGGCGCTTGTAAAAAGCTTTATAAATCCAGAGCTTTGTGAAATCTCTGAGGATTTAGTATTTACTGAGCCATTCTATGACTGTCCACGCAATGATGTCACTCCTGGTA
>DLCS01000145.1 GCA_002480735.1 Bacillaceae bacterium UBA7792
CCATTGTAATGGAGATAATCACGGTCACAAACCCTACAATTAAGGAAATTCGAGAACCAAAAACAATTCTGCTAAAAATATCTCTCCCTAGATCATCTGTCCCCATTAAGTTCTGAGAACTGGGTCCCGTGAGGAAGGCATCCCGGTTTTGCGTGACTGGATCAAATGGCGCAATAATGGGCGCAATAATCGCAATGACAACGACCGCAACAATGACCAATAGAGCTAAAAAACCAATCTTTTGGGTAAAGATAAAGCGTTTACATTCCTCTTTGAATTTTAACAAGTGGGCACTTCTGGCCGTCGTCATCCTATTTTTAGACAGAGAGGACTCTAATTGAACCTGGGACATTTTGATCACTTCCTTTTCCATCAATCCAGTTTAATACGGTGCTTATCTCGTCCTGATTCTTGGGTCTACCCACCCATACATAATGTCAACCAATAAATTGACCAGTAAGAACATCGCGCCAAATATTAATACGGATGACTGAACGATGGGATAGTCTCTAGATAACACCGATTCAAAGATCAAGCTCCCTAACCCCGGAAGCGAGAAAATGGATTCCAGTACAACTGTTCCGCCAAGGAGGTAACCGATTTGTAAACCAATTAATGTAATAACAGAAACCAATGAGTTTCTTAACGCATGCTTGAAAATGACGATCCTTTCCTTTGCTCCTTTGGAACGAACGGTTCGAATGAACTCAGAATGTAAAACCTCCAGTACTGCCGAGCGAGTCATCCGGACAATACTTGCACTAAGCGTAATCGCTAAGCATATGGCTGGCAGGATCATTTGCTGCAAATTAACAATCGGATTCTCCGCAAAGGATTGATAGCCAATAGGTGGTATCCAATTTAATAGAAGGGAAAGCCCTGTTAGCAGGATTAAACCCAGCCAAAAATTAGGAATCGATAAACCGCCTACTGATAGGATCCGGAGCAAATGATCGATCAGCTTATTTTGCTTGACCGCTGAAATGACTCCGATCGGGATACCGATGATGATCGCCAAGATAATGGACATAATCGCTAGCTGTAAGGTAATCGGTAGCCTATCGACAATGACTTCTGATACACTCTGACCGGACCATAAAGAATTACCTAAGTCCCCCTGTACAGCACGGGCAATCCAATCACTCAGCTGTCCAATTATATTTTTATCAAGGCCTAGTTCTGCCTTTAGTGCGCTCATTTGCTCTTCAGATGCACCGGAATTAGCGAGTTGTAGAGTAACAACATCGCCAGGTACGGCTCTCATGAGGATAAATACAAAAGCGGTCATGATGAAAAGAACAATTATTCCGTATAGGAACCGTTTGAAAATATACTCAAACATCCCACTCCCCCCTTCAATACAGATGACAGGAAACTATATGTCGATCTGTGATTTCTTTCAATTCCGGTTTCTTATTTCTGCAAATATCCATAGCAACCGGACAGCGCGTATGAAATTTACATCCACTCGGTGGATTGGAAGGGCTAGGGATCTCTCCCTTTAAAATAATCCGATCCGGTTCCATCGTTGGATCTGGTATAGGGACGGCAGAAATCAGGGCTTTCGCATATGGGTGTAAAGGATTTTCAAAGAGAGTCTCTGCATCTGTCACTTCGACGATTTCTCCAAGATACATGACTGCAATCCGATCAGAAACATATTTCACAACATTCAAATCATGGGATATAAAAAGGTAAGACAAGCCCATTTTGATCTGCAGGTCTTTTAATAAATTGAGAATTTGCGCTTGGACCGAAACATCTAAAGCAGAAACGGCTTCATCACAAATCAAAAGTTCAGGCTCCGTCGCCAGTGCTCGGGCAATGCCAATTCTTTGCCGTTGTCCCCCAGAAAATTGATGGGGAAATTTATGCAGATCATTTCTCGATAATCCCACAATCTCGAGTAATTCAGCCACACGTTCTTGCTTTCTCGTACCCTTTGCTATTTGATGGACCTCCAATGGTTCTCCAATGATATCTAAAATCGTCATCCTTGGATTTAAGGAGCTATAAGGATCTTGAAAGACAAATTGGATCTTTTTTCTAATTTGCTTCATCTTGCTTCTGCTTGCAAGGGCTAAGTTCGTTCCTTCGAAGGTGACCTCCCCCGCAGTTGATTTAATCAAGCCTGTAATCAGTCGGCCGACTGTTGATTTGCCGCAGCCTGACTCACCTACTAACCCGAGGGTCTCACCTCTATGAATGTTGATGGATACTCCATCAACAGCACGAACATGACCAATCGTTCTTGAGAGAATTCCCTTTGTAATGGGAAAATACTTCTTTATGTCTTTGACATCTAAAAGTGGTTGACCCTCATCCAAATGTATATTTCGCTCAAAATTGTCCAACTGCTCTTCATCGAAGGCAGTCATGATCTTTCTTTTGACAGGGATAGTTGGATCCGCAGTCCAGCATTTGCTTAGGCGACCATCACCCGCTTCAAATAATGGGGGCTCTTCATTCCGGCATTTTTCTGTAGCCAAGAGACAGCGTGGATGAAACCGGCATCCAGTAGGTAGCTCTTTCAAGTTTGGTACATTTCCCTTAATGGTTTGCAGACGCTGATTTTTGTCCGTTTCGATGCGAGGAATGCTTCGCATCAAAGCAGCTGTATACGGATGCTGTGGCTGCTCAAATAATTCCCTCACATTCGATTGCTCCACGACTTGACCCG
>DLCS01000245.1 GCA_002480735.1 Bacillaceae bacterium UBA7792
TAGCATCCATGATTCAATATATGAATCAAACCATGAGAAAGCATATTATCACTTTAGAGGACCCAATCGAATATTTGCATAAACATGGGAACTCAATTATCGATCAACGCGAGGTAGGATTTGATACGAATAACTTTGCCAATGGCTTACGGGCATCCTTAAGACAGGATCCAGATGTCATTCTTGTTGGTGAGATGCGGGATTTAGAAACGATTTCAACAGCCATTACGGCAGCGGAAACAGGGCATCTCGTATTTGGGACGTTACATACCTCGAGTGCTCCGGCGACCATCAACCGGATTATTGATGTGTTTCCACCATCCCAGCAGCCACAGGTTCGGATTCAGCTCGCTTCCGTTCTCGTCGCTGTTATTTCTCAACGTCTATTTAAGACGATGGATAACAAAGGGCGAAGGGCAGCGACGGAAATTCTGATTAATAATTCGGCCGTAGCAAACCTTATTCGTAATGAAAAGATCCATCAAATCGTCAACATCATGCAAACATCACGTGCCTATGGCATGCACACGCTAGAAGCAAGTATCAAGGAACTGGTTCAATCAGGGATCATTTCGAAGGAAGCTGCCGAACCATTTTTACAGGAGAAAGTAAACTAACATGGCACGCTTTAAGTATGTTGGACGTGACCGAAAGGGAAAAAATCAGGGCTTTATTAATGCTTCCTCTAGACGTGAAGCGATGCAAAAGCTTCGGATGGATAGGGTTCGAGTTTTAGAGATGACCGAGGTACCAGAGTCGGTCTTGACGAAGGACATTTCGATTGGCTCCCCTGTCAAGCTGCAGCATATGGTTATCTATTTACGGCAGTTTTCGACACTATTAAAGGCAGGGGTTTCAGTCGTTGATTCTACTAGAATATTAGCAGAGCAGACAGAGAGTAAAGCATTGAAGAAGGCGCTCCTCGATATTGAACAGGAACTAACAGAAGGAAAGCCATTGTCAGATGCAGCTGCGAAGCATAAGAAAATATTTACAGCGATGTTTGTTAATATGATTCGAGCGGGAGAAGCTGGGGGAAATATGGACGAAACCCTTGAGCGCTTGGCTGTACATTTTGAGAAGCAGCATAATACAAGGTCGAAAATCAAGTCCGCTCTTGCCTATCCGATTGTGGTTGGAATCATTGCCATTGCCGTTGTCATTTTCTTGCTTGTTTCAGTAGTACCAACCTTTGTTGATATGTTTGCTGATTTCGGTGGCGAGCTGCCTGCAATCACACAGTTTGTACTGAATGCCAGTGAATTTATGCAGAGGTTTTGGTGGCTGGTGCTGGTTGTTGTCTTTATCTTTGTTGGGTTTATCGTTTTCATTAGACAAAACAAGAATACGAAGTATTATTTGGATTATTTTCTGTTGCGGATACCTATTTTCGGAAAGATGATGCAAAAAGCGGTACTGGCCCGGATGACGAGAACGTTGAGTTCATTGTTCACCAGTTCAGTACCGATCCTTCAGGCGATGTCGATTGTCGAAAATGTTGTCGAAAATGAAGTAATCGCTAAAGTAGTTCGAGAGTCTCGAGAGGCTCTCGAAAAAGGACAATCCTTGACAGACCCGATGAGAAAGCACTGGGCCTTTCCTCCTCTCGTAACACAAATGATTGCGATTGGGGAAGAAACAGGGTCTTTAGATGCGATGCTTGGGAAAGTGGCCGATTTCTACGAGAAGGAAGTAGAAAACAGTACAGACCAGATAAAATCTCTCATTGAGCCGTTGATGATTGTAGTTTTGGCTGGACTGGTAGGGACGATTGTTACATCGATCATGGTTCCGATGTTTGAAATTTTTAATAATGTGAGATAGTTAGGAAAATGTTAACAATTTAAATGGGATAAATGTCACATTTTCATTTACAATGTTAATAGAGTAAAATTATAATAGTTAATAATTACTAGAAATTAGGAGGGAATGTCATGATGAAAAATTTGAAGAAACGACTGAAGGACCAGAGGGGTTTGACTTTGATTGAATTGCTAGCGGTTATTGTAATTTTAGGGATTATTGCGGCGATTGCGATTCCTAGTATTGGTGGGATAATTGGTAAGACTAAAAAGGACGCTAAAGTTGCGGAAGGTATTCAAATAATAAATGCTGCAAAAATGTATACATCGGTACACAGTGTTTCTAACGGTGATACACTAGTAAATAGTGCAACAAGTAGTGTATTGGGAGATTATTTAGATAATCTTAAAGATAATACATTCACTGTTACAATATCGGTTGGAACAGATGGAAAGTATACTTATACTTTAACTGATCATGATTCTGTTGCTTTAGTTGATAAAAATAATGACAGCAAAGCTTCTGAACAGGAACTCCTTGACTATTAAAAGATATTATCTTATATGGGTTAGTGAATTAAATGATTAGTATATTACTCATTTTTTACGGTGTACTTCTTGGTTCCTTCTACAACGTAGTAGGCCTTCGGGTCCCACTAAAAAAATCAATCATAGCACCACGCTCAGCCTGTCCGAACTGCAACCATCAGCTGAAGGCATACGAGCTTATCCCAGTGCTATCCTATGTAATCCAAGGGGGAAAATGCCGTCAATGTAAGGCGGGTATTTCCCCTATCTATCCACTTGTGGAACTGATGACAGGGCTACTTTTCGTGTCAGCTCCACTCGTGTTAGGTTGGACGGCTGAGCTATTTGTTGCTTGGACGCTCATCTCGTTGTTTATGATCATCTTTGTTTCAGATATCACGTATATGTTAATCCCTGATAAGATATTAGTCGTGTTTGCGGGGATTTTTTTATTAGAACGGATTTTTATTCCACTTACACCATGGTGGGATTCAATCCTAGGTGCAACCATTGCCTTTTCCCTTCTTCTCCTAATTGCAATTGTCAGTAAGGGAGGAATGGGCGGAGGCGATATCAAGCTAATGGCATTAGTGGGCTTTGTTGTTGGAACAAAGGTTATGCTTTTATCATTTTTTCTTGCTACTCTTTTTGGTGCAGTTTTTGGAGTGTTTGGTCTATTATTCAAGATCGTAAAACGCAGCAAGCCGATTCCATTTGGGCCCTTTATTGCGGCTGGAACGATCACGGCTTATTATTTTTATGAAGAAATTGTGAATACGTATCTACAATTACTAGCTAGCTTTTAAGGAGTCATTCTATGAATTTATCCTTATTTTCTCGAAAAGATCGTGTTGTTAATATAATCATCAATGATCATTCTATTCGCTATCTTGAGTTAAAGCAGGCGAAGCCTCCGATTCCCTATAAATGGGGCGAGCGATTACTCCCGACAGGGCTGATCACCAATGGGAAGATTAATGACTTTGAGACGCTAGCCAATATTCTAGAGGAATGTGTCAATGATTGGAAGCTTCGTAATCGACAGGTTCGTTTTTTAATTCCTGAATCCTTTGTCATAGTCAGAAAGGTTTCCATTCCTGCGGAAGTGAAGGATGATGAGATTAAAGGCTATCTTTATTTAGAGCTGGGCACGAGTATTCATCTACCATTTGATGAACCAGTCTTTGATGCGGTTGTGCTTTCAAAGGATAAGGAGAAAAAAGAGATTCTTATCTTTGCAGCCCAGGAGGACAATGTCATTGAGTATAGCAATCTTTTATCTGAGGCGAAGCTTGAACCAGTAGCGGCCGAGGTCTCACCTTTAGCCATCTACCGACTTTACCATCATTTACAACAAGCGGGGAAAGAGGAAGATCTCCTCATTGTGCAGTTTGGATTAAATGATGTGAATATCTGTATCTTTGAAAATACGATTCCGTTTTTCATGCATCATTTGCCATTGGAATTTGATGAAAAGCAATGGGACAAGAAGCTCAACCGGAATGGGAATTATGATTTAGTTTACATTGGTGAACAGTCGAGTTTGTCGTTTCAGCTTGAGGATACCTATAAAGAAATCAATCGTCTGATGGATTTTTATCGCTATTCGCTGCATCAAGGAAAGAAGCAGGTCTCCAAGATCTTATTGGATGGGGATCATCCAATGCTTGCACAAATAAAGAAGGACCTCGAGGGCCGATTTGATGTGCCATTAGAAACGATTGCTTATCAGGAACAAGTTTCACTTGAACAAGATTTTTCTTATAAATACTACCTTGCGTTAGGGCTGGCATTAAAAGGGGTGTAAGACATGCTTGTAGAAATTAACCTTTTACCGCAAAAAGAAGCAAAGAATAAATCCCTTTTCTTGCTTGCAATCATTTCAGCTGCAATCCTCCTTATTGGTGGATTTTTTGTCTATTGGTTTAATCGGACTTATGAGAATAAGATAGCCAATTTGGAGCAGCAGATCGCTACAACGGAGCAGTTAGTGGCCAATGAGCAGCAAAAGGTTATGAATTATGAAGCTTCAAACTCCCTCACTGAACTTGAAAATACGGTAAAATGGGCCGAGGATTATCCACTTATGACAGTTCCTATTCTACAAAAATTGACCGAACTACTTCCAGAAAGAGGATTTCTCCAAAGCTTTACGTATGAGGGAATAGGAGTTGTAAAATTTACGATTCAGTTTGAAACCAGCCGCGATGCAGCTTACTATCTGAATGCATTGATCGAATCCAAATGGGTGCTAGACGCGAAGCTCAATCAGCTTGATGCCGTAACGAGTTTCTATGACAGGACGATTGGAGAAACCGATAACGGTCCGAACGAGAGTGAACTGAAGAACGAAAAATATATTCCACGTTATCATGGTGAATATGAAGTGGAGTTAAAAAGAGATGTTTTGAAGGAAGAAGCCAGTGCAGAAACCTCCGATGAACAAGGGGGCGAAGGTGAATGAATCTGAAATTGCCAAGCAACAACAAAGTAACGATAGCCGCTTTGATATTCACGATGATTGTTTTATTTGTTGCCCTGTTCTTTTTCCTTCTTTACCCAAAAATGAAGGAAATACCTATAAAGGAATCAGAGCTTAAGTCACAGGAGCAAATTCTTTCTGTTCTGCAAGGAAAAATAACGAATACGAACTCTAACACTTTTCAGAGCACAGTTGCTTTACAGAAAAAGGTACCAGTCAAGCCCTTATCTCAACAACTGCTGCTAGATATTGAGAAGGCCGAGGTTGTTTCCGGGAGCTTTGTGGTCAATATGGTTTTTGAAGATGGTGAAGTGACCGAAGAGGAAGCTGGACAGGTGGAGGAAAAAGAAGAGGAAACGAACGATCAAACAACAACATCGGAAGGTACGAGTGAGGAACCAGCTGAAACTGGGGAGCAAGATACCTCTATGGAAGATAATCAAAAGAAAGAAGCCATTCCACTTCCTACGGGTGTGAAAAAGATATCGATCACCCTAAATGTTGAGTCCCCAAGCTATTTTGAATTTGAAAAGTTTATTCAGATTCTCGAAAGTTCTGAACGGATCACGGTTATGGAAGCGATCGATTTTACTGCTGGTGAAGAGATTATTGATTACGAACAGACTGAAAAACCTTTAAGCTATCAGGTGAAACTATCTGCCTTCTATATGCCAAGTCTTTTAGATCTGATCGATAGTCTACCAAAAATGCAAACGCCAGAGCCGGCAAAGAAGAAAAACCCTTTTAGCAAGTTTGGAGATGTTACGAACTCATCGAAAACAAACTCTGGATCACAAACAACCACAGTTGATTCAAATAATGACTCAAAGACAGAAACAAAAACAGATACTAACTCCGATGAATATACAGTACAAACGGGAGATCACCTAACAAAAATTGCGAAGAAATTCTATCAAACAGACTTTAAAGAGGGAATTAAACTCATCAAGGAAGCGAACAATTTGAAAGATGACGTTATTCGTCCGGGGCAGGTTCTGAACATCCCTACGCTAAACCAATAAAAAATTTGACGAAAATCTCTATAACAAGACGACAAAAGTCTTGTTATTTTTTTTTGCCTTTATGCTATGGTTGATGAAAACCTGCATTCGACCTGGAAGGAGGACAAGCTTTGGAGAAGCCAGGAAATCAGAAAACGATCACCATTAAAATTAACGGGAATGAACGATCCCACGATAAAGGGAGAAAACCTGAAAAACCTGAAATCGAGGAGACTCGCTATCGGAATATCGAACCTATTTCCGTAAAAGAGGCAGCTGCAGGTCAAGAGGCGCAAGATGAGGATGAATTTGATTGGATTCTACCTGAGCTGGAAGATACGGAAGAATGGATAGAATATAAAATCCCTAATAAAAAGAAAGTAAGTAAGGGAAAAAGCTATCAGCCATTTTCAAATGGTAAGAAAACTTCAAATAAAAAGAGCATGCTCCCTTCAGTTTTCTTAACAGTTTTTCTCGCCGTAGTAATTGGTTCTAGCTTTGGAATTTTGCTGTTGAAGATGGTGATTTCCGACAAAATACTAGAGGTTGATAAATCTCCAGCTGTAGAAGAACCAAATTCTGAGCAGGCTGCTGGGGCAGACGTAACCTCTCTTGAATTGCCAGCCATAACAGGTTATATCATTCAGGGTGGGGTATTTTCCAATGTTGAAGCGGCTACCTCGGAATCTGCTACTATTACCAACCTCGGTATTCCAACCAAGATAATAAAAATGGATGAAAAAGCCTATTTTTTTGTGGGAATTGCTGATAATCTTCCTAATGCAAAATCCATAGGAGAAAAGCTAAAAGGAATCGGGATTGAGACCTATGCAAAGGAATCCAGCTTCGGTGGTGGTACAATCCAAAAGCTAAATGATTCAGAAAAGAAACTGCTCGAACAAGCCCCTGACTTTTATCAAACTCTTGCCAATATCAGTGCAACTGCGAGTCTTTCTAGTGCGATTCCTGCAGATGCAGTTGCCTCCCTTACGACTCAATTCGAAACATGGAACGGGATAAAAGGGATAGAAAACAAAGCTCTTCAAGAATTAAAAACAGAGCTTGAGCAAGCCGTCGTTGCTATTAACAGCTACAGCGACGAAAAAGATGCGAAGCTCCTCACGAAAATTCAACAGCATTTGTTGAATTTTCTAGCCATCTATCACGCATTATAGATTCTGTTGTCAAATATTCTCTTAAAAACAATTATTTTCTGGGAAATAAGTCTCTACTTTGAAATGAAAATAGCCAATCTTAAAATCAAGAGTCTGTTCATCGTTAAGCAGGCTCTTTTTCAGGTGGTACCTC
>DLCS01000012.1 GCA_002480735.1 Bacillaceae bacterium UBA7792
CTTCCCCACCCGCCCGCCGCTACATCTTCGGGGGCACGCCCCCAAAGCTATCGCTCGACTTGCCTGTATTAGGCACGCCGCCAGCGTTCGTCCTGAGCCAGGATCAAACTCTCCAATAAAGAGTTGATATAGCTCATAAAATTTGTTGTTCTAAAACAACTAGAATTAACGTTGACGTATGATTTGTTTAGTTTTCAAAGAACAGACTTAATTCCAATGAATCAAGTATCTCTTATCGCCTTGAGGCGACTTTATTAATATATCATCTAGTCAAGAAAATGTCAACATTTTTTTAAAAGTAGTTAACTTGTTTTCTTGTGACGACTTTTAATATATTACCACCCGGCATTTAGTTCGTCAACTACTTTTTCAAAAAAAGTTAGATGATCCAGCTATCAATTGCCACCAATGCGAAGAGTCCCGGAATACCAAGAAATCCAGACACTGCAGATGTGACAAAATTAATAGGAATATGAATACCGAACTGATTTCCAATAACATTTAGAAAAAACAACAGCAGCGCTCCAATTAGTAGCTTAACAACACCTTGTCCAATAAATCTTAATGGCTTAAGCGGTGCACCGACCAAAAGGAAAATCACTATTAGCCCAGCTAACACGGATATGACAATTGTTGGTTCCATAAAAAAAGCCCCCTTCCAAAACAACCTATACTAAGTAAATATGTACAGGTTATCAAAAAGATGACATGGAAAGGGGATTTTTTTACTTCCTAATATTTATCTTCCTGTTCTTCGCTTCTCTAATTAGATAGAAATATTTAGCTTCTGTGAGCTTTGCATGAGTTAAAATTTCTTCAGAAGGATCAAAGCTTTTTTCTACAAGTGATTTTTGATTGGCCCACTCTGTTCTAATTTCACTAATCTGCTCCAGCAACTTTTCATCGAACTCTTTACGAAGCCATCCTTTTCGCCGAAAAATCATGCTGAACTCCTCCGATTTACTTATACTTCTCTTCTTCCCTCAAGAGCCTTTGACAGTGTAACCTCATCAGCATATTCTAAATCTCCGCCAACAGGTAAACCATGTGCAATTCTTGTTATTTTTATTCCGGATGGCTTCAACAGACGTGAAATATACATGGCTGTCGCTTCCCCTTCAATATTCGGGTTGGTCGCCAGGATAATTTCTTCCACGGTCTCATCTTGAAGTCTTTTTAATAAATCGGGAATATTAATGTCCTCTGGTCCAATGCCGTCCATTGGAGAAATAGCCCCGTGCAACACATGATAAAGGCCAGTATAATCCTTCATTTTCTCCATCGCTATGACATCTTTTGGGTCCTGTACGACACAAATGACCGACCGATCCCGTCTTGCGTCCTCGCAAATATAACATGGATCCTGATCGGTTATATGGCCACAAACCGTACAATAGCTCAAATTTCTTTTTGCATTGACTAATGCCTTTGCAAAATCGAGGACCGTATCCTCCTTCATGCTTAGCACGAAAAATGCCAGACGAGCGGCTGTTTTTGGCCCGATACCTGGCAATTTCATAAAGCTATCAATAAGCTTCGATATTGGTTCAGGATAATGCATATCGTCCCTCCTAGAACATTCCTGGAAGGTTCATTCCTTTTGTGAATTGTCCCATTGTTTGATTGACTAACTCTTCCGCATTCTTAAGAGCATCATTTGTGGCAGCAAGAACTAAATCCTGAAGCATCTCAATATCTTCTGGATCGACAACCTCTTCCTTAATATTAACTTCAAGTACTTCTTTGTGCCCGGAAACAACTACTGTTACCATTCCACCGCCAGCTGTACCTTCTATTTTCTTTTCACCAAGTTCCTCTTGTGCTTGCGCCATCTTCTTTTGCATTTTTTGCATCTGCTTCATCATATTTTGCATATTGCCCATTCCACGCATAATTCTTCATTCCTCCATTAATCCTTAATTTCAATTAAAGTATCTCCAAATAATTTAACAGCTTCCGAAACAATTGGATCCTCACCAGATTGCTCAGAAATGATCTCATTAGACTCATCTTCACGATGGCCCTTAATAAATTCCTCTCGAACAGAAAGCCATTGCTCTTCTGGAATTCCTACTATTTGTAGGCTTTTGCCTAGTAATTCCTCAAAAAGCCTTGACAATACACTTAAAAAGTTAGCATTTTCCATCGCCATTTGGCAATGGATTTCATATTTAAATTTGATGATAAACGCAGTCGCTGAAGCGGCTACAGGCTCTGCCTCGTTCAATAATGCAGCTTGTGAGCGCATTTGTTTTTGTGCCAGTTGAGAGAGCATTTCCCCCCAGCGGCTTTTCACGAGATTCAAATCCGATTTCGTTGCAGCTTTCAAAATTTCATGAATCCTTCCAGTTGGGGCTTGAAAGCCTTTGCGGGTGGTTCTTTGAGTTTTAGGTCGTGATGGAGCTTGAGCTTCTTCACTAACCGATATCCCTTTTTCCCTGAGCTCACGAAGCTGGTCCTCGAGCTGAGAAACCTTGGTGAGTAATCGGTCAATTTCTCCACCTTCAAAAGAACTTGTTTTTCCCATTTGCTGACATAGCTTCACAATCGCAACCTCAAGAAAAATTCGCGGGTGGTTTGTCCAGCGCATTTCCTGCTGGGCCTTGTTTAAAATATCGATAATTTCATATATTTCTTCTTGATCGATGGTTTGCGAAAGCTCCTGAAATTCCTCATCAAGCATCACTCTTTCCATGGACTCCTCTAAGTTTGGAGCCGCCTTGTATAAAAGCATGTCTCGATAAAAAAGAATAAAATCCTCGATAAAGCGGGATGGATCCTTCCCTTGAAACAATAACTCCTCTAACGCTTCTAACCCATCGGCTACATTTTTTTCTTTTACCGCACGAGCTAGTCGATTCAAGAAATTCTGGGACACGGCTCCTGTTACCGTTAAGGCATCCTCGACCGTTACCCGGTCTTGACTGAACGAAATCGCTTGGTCAAGTAGGCTTAGTGCATCCCGCATGCCACCTTCAGCCGCTCTCGCTACTACCTGAAGAGCTTTATCATCACATGCAACATCTGTCTCATTGACAATAAGGCGCATTCTCTCCACAATCGCACCCGCCGATATTCTTTTGAAATCAAAACGCTGGCATCTTGAAAGGATGGTGAGAGGAATCTTGTGCGGCTCTGTTGTCGCCAAAATAAAAATAACATGTCGTGGCGGCTCTTCAAGTGTTTTCAGCAACGCATTAAACGCCCCCATCGAGAGCATATGAACCTCATCAATAATGTAAACCTTATATCTCACTGAACTCGGAGCATATTTGACCTTATCTCTAATATCTCTGATTTCATCAACCCCGTTATTCGAGGCTGCATCAATCTCAATCACATCTGAAATAGAACCATCCGTAATTCCCTTGCAGGACGGACATTCATTACAAGGCTCCTGTGTTGGAGCTTTCTCACAATTCACAGCCTTAGCCAATATTTTGGCTGCACTTGTTTTTCCAGTACCTCGTGGTCCAGAAAATAAATAGGCATGAGAAATTTTCTCGTGAAGCAGGGCGTTTTGTAGTGTCTTCGTCACATGCTCCTGTCCAACTACATCAAAAAATTGCTGTGGACGCCAAACACGATATAACGCTTGATAACTCACCGACACGCCCCCTTTCTCAACACTGAACTCTTTTAGAATCGTCTCCCTCATTATACCTTAATTGTTTTCCAATGAGAAACACTATTATAATAAGAAAAGCGCAAGCGCCTTGGTCATCGCCGTACAAACTGGAAGGGCTTGTTCTTTCGATAAAGGAATCACGAAGAGCGATAGCGATTCGATGATGACTTATCGTAGGGAGGAGACCTGAAGTTTGATAGGCGATAGGCGCT
>DLCS01000008.1:0-143 GCA_002480735.1 Bacillaceae bacterium UBA7792
GATTATGCCATTGTCAATACCGAGAAGCTTGAACGCTTTGCATCCATTTCAAAGGAAGAGATCGCAATGGCAGAGAAGCTTTTATTTGAAACAACCCAGGAATCTTTAGCCGTATTCACAGAATTTTATCGTGATAAAAAGAA
>DLCS01000008.1:307-1967 GCA_002480735.1 Bacillaceae bacterium UBA7792
TTTTATCGTGATAAAAAGAAAGAATCTAAGAGCTTCATCCCTGATATGACGCTTGAGGAGAGGCTTGCTTACTACGTCATTGAAGGAACTAAAGAGGGATTAATTCCAGACCTTGAAATAGCATTAGCTAGCTTCCCTAGTCCACTCGATATCATCAATGGTCCTTTAATGGATGGGATGATAGAGGTTGGAAGGCTCTTTAACAATAACGAACTCATCGTTGCTGAGGTGCTGCAAAGTGCAGAGGTCATGAAAGCAGCTGTGTCTTTCCTAGAACCATATATGGAGAAAAATGACGCAAGCGCAAGCAAGGGGAAGATTATTCTCGCAACCGTCAAAGGCGATGTCCATGACATTGGAAAAAATCTAGTCGACATCATTCTTAGTAATAATGGCTACGAGGTGATCGACCTGGGCATTAAAGTAGCTCCTGCCACACTGATAGAATCGGTTAGAAAAGAAAAGCCCGATATGATTGGGTTATCTGGTTTGCTTGTGAAATCAGCGCAGCAAATGGTTATCACTGCCCACGACCTCAAGCAGGCAGGAATTGATATCCCTATTCTTGTTGGTGGGGCGGCCCTATCCCGAAAATTTACGGATACGAAAATATCGAAAGAATATGACGGTCTTGTCCTCTACGCAAAGGATGCGATGAATGGATTGACTTTGGCGAATCAAATTCAGGATCAAGCAGAAAGGCAAACACTGATAGAAGAAAAAAAAGCCAAGCTTTCCCAGGAGCCAGCAAGCTTCTCTACTCATAAGCGAACAGCTACTGCGGTGTTGGAGAGACCACAGCTCCGGACAGATGTCGCTGTTTTTGTCCCAAGAGATACGAAAAGACATCTATTAATGTCCTACTCTCTTGACCATGTTGAGCCATACATTAACAAGCAAATGCTCATCGGGCACCACCTTGGTGTGAAAGGAAAAATTGAAAAGCTATTACAGGCAAATGATGAAAAGGCTCATAAAATAAATGATCTCGTCACTGAATTAATCGTCGAGGCGAAGGAAAAGGAATGGATCAAGCCTGCTGCTGTATATCAATTTTTCCCAGCTCAGTCGAATGGGAATAAAGTGATCATTTATGATCCAAATGATCACAGTCAAGTCATAGAGAGCTTTGATTTTCCTCGACAGGAAAAAGGGGCCTATCTATGCTTGGCTGATTATCTGAAATCCGTGGACTCTGGGGAAATGGACTACGTTGGATTTTTCGCAGTTACATCAGGGAATAGGATCCGTGAACAAGCGGAGAAGCTTAAGGCAGACGGTAAATTTCTGGAATCTCATGCCTTGCAAGCTCTCGCTCTTGAATCCGCCGAGGGCTTTGCCGAGCTCATTCATCGCCAAATGCGTGATGCCTGGGGCTTTCCTGATCCTGCGAGTATGACGATGCAGGAACGCTTTGCAGCCAAATACCAAGGACAACGCTTCTCATTCGGCTACCCAGCTTGTCCGAATCTAGAGGATCAAAGCAAGCTTTTTGCATTAATCAAGCCTGAAGATATTGGCATCGAGCTCACTGATGGCTACATGATGGACCCAGAAGGCTCCGTAACCGCCATCGTCTTTGCCCATCCAGAAGCTAGATATTTCAATGTGTTATGATAAGAAAAGCGTAAGCGCCTTGGTTATCGCCGTACAAACTGGA
>DLCS01000008.1:2233-5053 GCA_002480735.1 Bacillaceae bacterium UBA7792
CTTATCGTAGGGAGGAGACCTGAAGTTTGATAGGCGATAGGCGCTGGAGCTAGACAATTTTCAAAGTCGAAATTTATACAATCTTATCTTTTAAGAAAATCCAGAGCGCCTGCTCTGGATTTTGTTGTAGCTCTCTTTTATTACCACCAAAAGCCTCTATGTCTTCCTCTATCTTCCACTCCACCAACGTCATCATCATCATGATGCATTCTATCGTCGTGATGGTAGTCCTCATGGTCATCGGAAACTTCTTCTACCTCATCATGATGGTGATTTCTTCTGTTGCCTGCACCAAGCACCCCGTCATCACGGTGCCAATGACGGCCAGGAGAGCCCCCATCATGATCATCATATTCACCTGCTACATCGTCTTGATTATGATGACGTTTTTTATTCTTCGCTTCAATAACGATGACTTCGTCCGCCTCTATAATTACTCTGCCAACCTTGATTCTTTTCTTTTTGTTTTCTGACATACGATTCCCTCCTTTTTGGTTTACTGTTATACTACGTAATACATAAAAAAGGGAATAGACGTCTAACTATATGAAGCTAGAAATATATTCTTAACTTTCGGCTGTCTCACATGGATTTTTCATGATCGGGAGGATGACTTGAACAGTGGTTCCTTGTCCTTCCTCACTCTCAATCTGCAAATCACCCTGATGGCTTTCAATAATACTTTTGGAAACCATCAAGCCTAGGCCCGTCCCCTTGTCTTTTGTTGTATAAAAAGGGTTGCCGATTTTCTGCAATATATGGGAGGGAATACCTAATCCATCATCAGTAATGGAAATAGCGATCATCCGATCAGTCATCTTCGTTTCAATGATAATGCTTCCACCATATTCCATCGCTTCAATTGCGTTCTTCATAATGTTGACAAAGACCTGTTTCAATTTGTTTTCGTCTCCGTATATCATGACATCTCTAAGCGAATGAGCATTTTCTTGTTTTATGGCGACCCCATGAAGATTTGCTTGAGCACTCATTAACATGCTTACATTTCGCAATAATCGATTGAGATCAACGGCCCTGAAATCATCCCTGCCCGGTTTGGCAAGCAGTAATAGCTCACTTACAATCGTATTGATTCGATCAATCTCCGAAATCATAATTTCTACATATTCCCTATCTGTCGAATATTTATTTTCCAATAGCTGCGTAAAACCTTTTAAACTTGTTAAAGGATTGCGGATTTCATGGGCAATCCCCGCAGCAAGCTCCCCAACAACACTGAGTTTTTCCGATTGCTGAATAAATTCTTTATTTCGTTTATCCTCGGTCATGTCACGAATCACAATATGTAAAGACGCCTCTCCCCCATAAACGAAAGGAATAATCTTGATTTGTGAATCGATAATGTCCCCATTCAAGGACACTAACCTTCTTTCATATGGAGGAAGGATTTCTTCCCTTCCTAATCTAGAAAAATGCTCCTTCGCCATGTCATGGTCATCCGGATGGACCAGATCGAACATGCTTCTCCCGATAATTTCATGCTTACCAGCTGCTTTGAAGAGCTTTACACCCGTTTCATTAATAAAAGAAATCTTTTCACTATTTACATGTCTTACAATAATCGCCTCGGGGGAATTCTCAACGAGCTGTCGATATTTTTCCTCACTTTCAAATAATTTCTGCAGCGTTTCCTGCTTTTCTTCAATCTCTTGATGAAGCTTTTCGTTAGCTTTGCTAAGCTCGTTCGTTCTCATTTTTACAAGCCCTTCTAGCTTTTCAAAATGGGTCTTCTTATCCGTAATATCTCGGATCGAGCAAACGAAAATATTCTCGCCTTCTACTTCGACTTCGGAAAGGTGGACTTCGATCGGAAAGGTAGTCTTATTTTTCTTAATTCCTGTTGCTTCCACAATCGCTCGCTTGGGAATATCCGAAATTCCAATTCTAAATAAAACCTCTACCTTCCGACCAATGATTTCATAATAGTCATAACCGAACATCGTTTTTATCGCTGGGTTGGCGGATAGAATAATGCCCTCTTCATCAAAGGAAACAATCGTATCGATGGAGGTTTCTCCAATGGCACGGTTCATCGCTTCCTTTTTCTTAAGCTCCGTATAGACCGTTTCCAGCTCTTTTGTTCTACTTTTAATAATCTCCTTTTGTTCGACAATTTTTCTTTTACTCAAAAACAAAGATACAAAGCCTTCCACCTTACATTTCAAAATAATCGGATCAAAGGGCTTAATGATATAATCAATGGCACCAATAGAATAGCCATATAAGACATTTTCCATCGTTTGACTTAAAGCCGTAATGAATATAATTGGAACATCCTTCGTTTTCTCTCTTTCTCGAATCATCTTAACTGTGTCAAATCCATTTAATGTTGGCATTTGGACATCCATGAGAATGACAGCAAAATCTTCTCTCAGTACCCATTTCAACGCTTCCACTCCTGATTGGGCTTTAATTAACCGGTAGTAAGGAGAGGTTAGGACCGCTTCAAGAGCTAACAGATTTTCGGCCCGATCATCCACCAACAAAATGTTCACTTGTTTGTTTTCCATCCTTTACTCACTCCCCTTCTCCTTTTTTTGAAAAATTTTCTCCTTTTGGTCGATTACTTTATAATTTACATTTTTCATTCGTGTCAAGAGCCCCTCACGGTTGCCTAGAGCAAGAAATCCATTTGGACTTAGACTTTGATAGAACAACATATGGACTCGCTCCTGTAATGTATGATTGAAATAAATTAAGACATTTCGACAAATGATCATATGAAATTCGTTAAAGGAGCCATCCGTGACGAGATTATGCTGGGCAAAAATAATTTTTTGGGATAATTCCTCATGAAAA
>DLCS01000104.1 GCA_002480735.1 Bacillaceae bacterium UBA7792
CCATCGGAGCTGCTCCATAAAGCCCCAACTTTAAGCTTTCCAAGTTATAGGCGCTTAAGTCCTCTTGTAAAATCATATTCCACATCGTTGGTGCCGCAAAGAACTTTGTAATTTTCTCCTGCTCAATGAGTGTGAGGACCCCTTTCGGATCGAAATGGTGCAGGATTACATTTTTCGCACCCATATGAACTCTCGGTAAAAATGCACAGTGCAGCTCGGCACAATGGAACATCGGTGCAGTTACCAATCCCACATCCTCCGAAACGACTTTTGTACAAGCAATGACAATCAAGCTTTGCTCCACCATGTCACGATGTTTATGAATGACCCCTTTTGGCCGACCTGTCGTGCCACTTGTATACATGATGGCATAGATGTCATTCTCATCAATATTCGCTTCAATTTCCTTATTAGGTGCCGCTGCCACCTTTTCCTTGTAGCTAGCTGCATATGAAAGAGTATCCTCATCAATGGACCAAAAGGCTGTTTGCTGGAAACGATGGTGAATCGGTTCGATGGAGGATGCCAGCATTTTTTCAAACAGAACAACCTTCGGCTCAGCATCATCGAGGATAAATGCCACCTCCTCAGCCATTAAGCGGAAATTAATAGGATTAAAAACTGCACCAATTTTCGCACAGGCAAAAAAGGCTGTCGCTAGCTCCTCTGTATTAAATAAATAGGTCGAGACCCGATCCCCTTTCCTTACACCCTCCTGCAATAAAGCATTTGCTAACTTATTGACCTCGATGCTCCATTCCTTATAGGTGAGCCTTAAATCTTTTCGAACATCATAAAGCGCTTCCTTGTTTGGATACTTCGCTACCGTAAGGTCAAAAATTCTGCCAAGAGTCGTCGTCATTTCAATTTCCTCCCCTATTTTAGAAATCTCCCTCTGACTGACTAGCTGGTTGGCAATAATTATTCGAATCTAGAGATTTACAAGCCTAGATTTTTGGCAATAATGGTTTTCATAATCTCATTTGTGCCTGCATAGATGCTCGCTACTGGAATATCTCGATACCTTCTAGCAATCTCATATTCCTCCATATATCCGTAACCACCATGAAGCTGCATACACTCGGTCGCAATTCTTCTAGAATTCTCAGTTAACCTCCACTTTGCCATCGACACCTTAGTCACGACATTGGCGCCATGGATATGTTCAGCGATGAGTTGATTCAAAAATGCACGCCCCATTTCAAGATCTGTTGCCATTTCTGCCATTTTGAATTGCGTATTTTGAAATCTGCTAATTGGCTTACCAAAGGCCTCCCGACTCTGAATATATTCCATCGTCATTTCAAACATTTTTTCCGAAGCAGCCTGGGCATTGATTGCCACAAGCAAACGTTCCTGCTGAAGCTTCTCCATCAAATATTGAAAACCCTTACCTTCTTCTCCTAGTAAATTCTCCTTTGGTACACGGCAATCCTCAAATATCAATTCTGCCGTATCCTGGCAATGCAGGCCTACCTTATTAAGCTTCCTTCCTCTTGAAAAACCTGGTGCGTCTCTCTCGACAACAACGAGACTAAGTCCCTTGTGTTTTGGAACTGCTGATGGATCCGTTTTACAAGCGACAATGATGAGATCTGCATGAATCCCATTTGTAATAAAGGTTTTCTGACCATTTAACACATAATGGTCCCCATCAAGTCTTGCTGTTGTTTGAATATTAGCAAGATCAGACCCGGTCCCTGGCTCTGTCATCGCAATGGCCGTAATCATTTCTCCAGTCACACATTTTGGCAACCAGCGTTCTTTCTGCTCTTTTGTTCCATAGGCAGTAATGTATGGAATGACAATATCACTATGTAACCCAATTCCGACAAGACCCGAGCCAACTCGCTCTAATTCCTCATTAACCACAACAGAGAAGCCCCAGTCGACACCACTTCCTCCGTATTCCTCAGGTACATCTGGACAAAGAAAGCCCTGTGCCCCCATCTTCTCCCAGAAGGCTCTCGGGATAATACGCTCCTCCTCCCACTGCTCGTAAAAAGGATATGCCTCTTTCTCCAAAAACTTTCTTAATGACTTTCGAAAAATTTCATGCTCTTCCTGCAAATAGGGATGCTTCATCAAATCTGTCTCCTCTTCCATTTAGTTGCTAACGCTTTCTAATTAATATACTATTCTATTTTTGATATTTTTTGAATACTTTTATATTTGAACTAACGTTTAGTTTCAGAGAAATTTGAAAGGAGCAGCAACTTCGCTACTCCCTGGTAAAATTGTGATTGGCGATTGCCCAAAACTACATAAATTGTGTGCAGATGAATGATACCGCTTAACGCCAAACACGCTTATTCTCAATTCGTCTTGTAAATCCCCTATTATCCAGCGCTTCTAAGAATGGAATCATGTATTTCCTTGAAAGCCCGAGCACATCCTTTGCCTCACCAACCTCAAACTCCTGACCTGTCTCAGCTCTCAATTTTTCAACCGCTGCATTAAAAACATCTCCATGCCAGGAATATTGCTCATCTAACGGCACTACTATCCCTTCATCTACGAAAAATTTCTTCATATCATCAACGATGCTGCTTGGAATTCCTGCACCATCCAAATAATCCTTAAAATAGTTGACCTTCATCCCATCAGCCTTTAGTTTATCTAGCATATTGTCACTGCGAGTCTTCCAATTCTTCGGTACATGTGGCTGAAAGTCACGAATGGAAATATATTGTTCCTTTCTTTTAAAAGTCCCTGCTTGTATTCCCCTCTCAATAACATAATCTAGAAGTGCTTTCGGGTAGAGCTTCATCTGTTGTTGAAATAGCTCCGCTTTATTTAATCCCTGCTTCATCGGGAATTCCGTGTGATAATCCCGCAAACGATTGTACAAGTCCTCTTCATTCAATTCTACAAGCGCCCTCAGCGTGTATTCCTTTCCGTTCAGGAGAATAAAATCATCACTTTTTAACTCTTCCACGAGAATATCCCGTTCGAGAGAGGTTCTTGTAATCAAATCATCTAGCGAAAGGCTCTTCGATTCCATCAATGCAGAAACAATTCTTTCTCCGGGCGTCCCGACCTTTTTCTTCTCCAGCTCCGCGATCGTGCGTTCACCGAATCGGTGCTTCTCTCCCTTTGGATCGATGACCCAACCACCGCCAAGCGTTTCTACTGGACTTGG
>DLCS01000203.1 GCA_002480735.1 Bacillaceae bacterium UBA7792
CTTCTTGTAGGAGGCAATCATCAAGGCGGGAATAACCATTCCCCCACTGGATGCCCCTGCACGAATGAGGATGCCTACGCCAATACCAAAAAAAATACTACCTCCTAAAATATCCAGTATGATATGCCAATGTGGGATTGGGAGAAAATACGAAGATAGGATCGTGACAGTAGTAGAGGTTGTCGCCACAGCTAGAATCGTTCGAAATGTCCATGTGTAGCCAAAATATTTCAAAGCAAATACAAGGAAAACAATATTAGCTAACCATAAAGAAAAGCCTAAAGGCAGTTGAAACCAATGATTCGCTAAGATGGCCAAGCCAGCCGCACCACCCGATGGAATGGAATGGGGAAACAAGAAGATGGACATCGCCATTCCTTGTAGCGATGCTCCTAAAAATAGCGAGCAATAAATTAATAATGTTTTATACATTTCTTGTTTCCCTCCCAACCAGGCTTCTCCCCTTGTCCATTTTATGAATGATGAAAAGAGAATATGAATTCACTTCTGAATTCTCTCTTAGTTGCATCACTCTTTTTTTATCCGGACAGTCAGCAGCATGATAAAGGATATAAGGACAATCGAAATCACCCACATCCACGCCATTTTCATATTACCAGAGTCAATCGCTATATAGATGGCTGTAGGTATTGTTTGTGTCTCTCCTGGGATATTACCTGCAAACATCAAGGTGGCGCCAAATTCACCCAATGCTCGCGCAAAGCTTAATATACTTCCAGAAATGAGGGTCCTTGAAGCTAACGGAATAGAAATAAATAAAAAAATTCTCCATTCACTTGCTCCATCTACCCGAGCTGCGTCCTCTATGTCACGGTTAACCCCCTCAAATCCCGATTTTGCGGATTGATACATAAGTGGAAATGCTACAACGATGGAAGCAATGACAGCTGCCCACCATGTAAAAATGATGGGCTGCCTAAAGATCCATTCGATTGCCTGTCCTGCCAAGCTATTCTTTCCAAAGACGACAATAAGAAAAAATCCAACAACTGTAGGTGGGAGAACCATCGGGAGCATGAGAATGGTCTCCAAAACGGCTTTCCCTCTAAAAGTTCTTCTAGCGAAAATTCTTCCTATCAACGCTCCAATGAAAATTACGATAATACCCGATATCGTAGCTACTTTTATAGATAGCCAAATTGGACTTAAGAATTCTTGCATGAATTCTTTATTTAGTAGTAAATCCATAATCCTCAAATACCTTTAGAGCAGCATCACTTTGTAAATACTCATAAAATTCTTTTGCTGCTTCGTAATGTTTTGAATCTTTAATGATCCCAAGTGGATAAATAATTGGAGTGTGTGTTTCCGGATCGGCTGATGCAACAATTTCAATTTTATCCGAAACTAATGCATCGGTTTTGTAAACAATTCCAGCGGCCACATTACCAGTTTCAACATAAGATAAAACCTGACGAACATCCTTTGCGTAAACTACTTTTGATTCAACATCTTTCCATATATCCATCTTTTCAAGAGATTCTTTTGCGTATTTTCCTGCAGGTACTGATTCAGGAGTTCCAATTGAAATTTTGCCTACCTCTTCTTTTGTAAGATCTTCAAAACCTTTAATTGATTGATCCCCCTTTGGAACAACTAATACAAGTTCATTTCCAAGCAGATCCAATCCATCTTCCTTTGCAATATTCCCTTCCTCTACCAATAAATCAAACTTATCTTCTGCTGCTGAGAAAAATAAATCAACTGGCGCTCCTTGAGAGATTTGCTGCTGCAAAGAACCGGAAGCTCCAAAGTTAAATTTCAAAGTTACTTCAGGATGTTTTTCTCGATATGTCTGCCCGATCACATCCATTGCATCCTTCAAACTTGCTGCTGCAGAAATCGTTAATTCCACCTTCTCCTTGCTTTCTTTTTTTGGTTCCTGCTTGTCTGAAGATTGATCTGTATTCTCATTATTCGAACACGCTACCGCAAACATAAGTACAAATAAGAGAATACCAACGAATTTAAACCACTTTTTCATTTTGCACCTCTGCCTTATGAATATAATTAGTTATAACCATTTATAACTAATTATAGTTTATTATAACTAGTGATAAAAATAAATGACTAATCTCACAGTTTTAGAATACACATATCCTTAGTTTTTTCCCATTATCCGTCTAGCATTAATAAAAGAAAATAAAGAGCCCAGTTTTAAAAAAGGAACAGCATTTACTGTTCCTTTTTAGGTTGATTATTGATGGCAAAATTAAAAAGGCTTATCCCCATCACTTGAGGATAAGCCTTTTACCTATTATTAAAAGTTTGCGATTCTTCTTACATGACCAGAAAAATGACTCTTATAGTAACCAGAATTCATATCTGCAATCGCTACACCTGTAGATGACTGAGAACCGATGAATTTGCCTCCTCCAAGGTAAATCCCCACATGTCCATCCTTCTTGTAGGTGTCGAAGAATACTAGATCACCAGGGCGAGCTTCGCCATAGGAAACTCGGGTACCTTGATTTCTTAAGGCACTAGTGCTTGTCCCAATATTGATGCCAGCTTGTCTGAATGCCCAGCTAACAAAACCAGAACAGTCAAAACGGCCATTTGCTACATCATATTGGCTTCTTCCAGCACCAAACACATATACAGAGTTTCCAATATATCGATAACCAGCTTGTAAAATTGTATTTAGGCTTCCATCATTTGCAGGTGGAACATATCCAACTTTTCCACCGCCGCTACTGCTGCTGCCGCCTTTACTGCTTCCACCTGATGATGATTGAGAACTACGTGCAGCGTCTCTTGCAGCCTTTGCAGCCGCCTCCGCTGCCGCTTTTTCAGCTGCGATTCTGGCAGCTTCCTTCTCTTCTAGGTCACTCTTCTTAGCAAGATTGCCCTTTTGTTCTTCTTCAAGCTGCTTTTTCAATTCATCGTTTTGAGCCTTTTGCTCAAGCATTTGAGCCTTCATACCTTCAAGCTCTGTTTTCATTTCCGTTAATCCAGTTAATTTCTCATCCACTGCGGCCTGTTTTTCTTTTACAGCCGCTTTATCTAATTCATGCTGTTTAATCAAATCGCTATCAGCGTTAGCAATTTGTGAGACAGCAAAAACACGGTCGATAAAATCACTAAAATCCTCAGAGCCTAATAATACTTCAATATAACTAACCTTTCCACCTGATTCCTGGAAGGACTGTGCACGCTTTTTAAGTATCTCCGTTCTTTTGGCAATCGTGTCATTTAAGACAGCAATTTCTGCTTCGAGCTTTGCGATTTCTTGTTGAGTTGTTTTTATATCGCTTTCTGTCTTAACAATCAAATTATTATTGTCTCTAATAGCCTCTTCCACGCGTTTAATTTGTTTCTGTAAGTCAGACAATTCTTTTTGCGTATTAGCTATATCTTCATTAACTTGTTGAATTTGTGAAGAGTAGTTTGCACTTACTGAAGGGATTGCAATTAGGCTTCCAACTCCTAAAATGATGGATGTGTTCAGAGCTACAAGTTTCTTTTTCAACATAAGCTTTCCTCCGACCTCTTGATTTCGACAAGTTCTATTAAATATGTACTCTACGAAAAACCGATTAAATTACAAGTTCTTCGCTTTCGTTCGTAATTTTCTATAAAAATGACAAATTTCCAGTTAAAAAAACATTTTTTTCCCTGTCTAGTACTATAGCAGTCTATCATAACAGTAAGGTTAAGATAATATTACAAATATATTTCAATTTATTAGTACCAGATGCTAATACAAGCACAAAAAAAGCCTCCCAAAATGGGAAGCTCTTTTATTGTTCATTCGTATCTTTTTCTTCTGGTTTACTGTAATCATACTGAGAACGGTCAACTGGCTTGAAGCCGTTCGGTGCATAGAAACGTAGCAAATCTCCGTTTACGACCTTGTCAGATAAATGCAATTTATATTCAACAATTTTCTGGAGTCCTTTTGCTTTCTCCTGCTCGGTATCACTGAGCGGCTCTCCAGTATTGGAATCATAGAACTTTCCACCTACTGATGAAATAGTTGGACTTACAAAATCACCATTTCGGAATGGGATTAGGGTATCGTGCTGCTCTGATAATAAATCCGTACCTAATTGCACATACTCTTTTGTATCAATTCCTAATAAGTGCAAGAGAGTTGGAAGTAGGTCGATTTGGCCACCATAAGTATGGTTGATACCGCCCTCCATACCTGGAACACGGATGAAGAGTGGCACACGCTGTAGGCCTGCTGCTGTATCAAAGGTTGACAGCTCTCTGCCAATTACTTTCTCCATCGCACTATTATGGTTTTGTGAAATACCGTAGTGGTCTCCGTACATGATAATAATAGAATTGTCATAGAGACCAGATTCCTTCAAATCATTGAAGAATTGCTCTAACGCTTCATCCGCATAGCGAGCCGTTTGGAAATAATTATCTACAGACTTATCACCGGTTGTATGCGGCCCAATCGTTGCCAATGACTGATCCATTGAATATGGGTAGTGATGAGATACAGTAATAAATTTTGTATAGAATGGCTGTGGCATTTGTTTAAGCATTTCGAAGGATTGTTGATAGAAAGGCTTATCCATTAGACCATATTCAGCCATATTTTGATCATCTGTTTCATAATAGCTTAAGTCATAAAAACGATCGTAGCCAAAAGATTTGTAAATCTCATTACGATTCCAGAAGCTTCCGGCGTTTCCGTGGAAGACAGCAGAAGTGTAACCCTGCTGGCCTAAGATCGCTGGCGCAGCTTCGTAAGTGTTCAAGCCTTTTGTTGTAAAGGCCGACCCCTGTGGCAAGCCATACAGTGAATTCTCTAACATAAACTCAGCATCAGAGGTTTTTCCTTGAGCTGTTTGATGGAAGAAGTTATCAAAGAACATCGTGTTTCCATCTTTTACTAAAGAATTCAAGAATGGCGTTACTTCCTCTCCATTGAGCTTATAGTTAATAAGAAACTCCTGCATCGACTCAAGATGCAAGTAGATCACATTCATCCCTTTACCAACGCCAAAATACTTTGGATTAGGTTCCGCATAGTTGGACTTTGTAAAGTTAATGACTTCCGTAATATCACTGCTATCAGCTAGTACCCTTTGGGCAGATGCCTTCGTACTTTGAACGGCATCATAAATTGTATAGTTGTACATTCCCAAGTACTTGACAATATAGTTTCGGTCAAAGCCTCTTGTTAAAAGCTGCGGTCTATCTCCTTCTGCCAATGCAAGATTCAAGCTTGAAATTCCTAACGCAAGAGATAGCACCCCGGCAACAGTGCGTCGGTTAAAGTTCTTTGCATCAACCTTTACTACTTTAAATACATATAGCCCAATGAGTAAGAAAACATCTACAAAAAATAGAATATCATATGGTTTTAAGAGTGAAACAACACTGCTTGATACATCACCGAAGTTCTGTGTTTGAAATAAGGTTGGCAGCGTAATAAAGTCGTTGAAAAATCGGTAATACACGACGTTTGCATAGACAAGAAATGATAACAAAAAGTCTAATATCAATAATACCCGATATTTTCTTTTTCCCTTAAAGAAAAGTGCTATTCCCAAAAATAATAGGGAAGATCCAAGTGGATTTATAAATAATAAGATTTTCTGTAAAGTATTCTCAATTCCTAATTCAAATTGTGTTAATTGAATGACATAAGTTTTTAACCAAAGGAGTAGAACGGTAATCAAGAAAAAACCAATATATTTATCAAATATTTGAGGACGTTTTAGTATTTTATTCATTCTTGCACCTACCTTCTAGTAAACTATTATACATTTCTGGTTACGGAATAAAATATGAATTTTTTCCCAAATTTATTTATTGCTAACTCGGCTTCTGTTTGTAATCGGATGAAATCATCTTTGGGACAAAATCCTCAACAATATATATGATAGAACTGCTCAAATTTGAACATCAATAATAGATATTCATGTATCAGTTTCTGCCACCAACCTTGAACAAAATATTAATATACTCCTTTTTTTAAAAAAGTCAACTGGCTAACGATTTATTTTAAGAAAAGAACTTTTCTCAAAGCTTGTTGCTAAATAAAATTACTAACATTATGAATAGACGTATTACCCTCAAAAAAGTTTCCCCAAACGTAAAAATTTCACTATTTTGAAAAAAGGGCTCATTGCATGATTCATTCTTCATACAAATAGCCCTTTTTCACTATTTTAGTTGGATAATTCGACAAATATTTTCTGCTGCTGAAGCAAGATTTTTCTCACCAGACTGTAAAGCTTCCTCAATGGAGGTTACCTCTTTAAGGATCCCTATAACAGAGGTGAATCCGTGCTTATACAGTTCCTCAATGCCAGCTCCAACCCGTCCGGCAAATGCTATGACTGGAATGTTCAAGCGGCTGGCAGTTCGTGCTACACCATAGGGCGTCTTTCCATAAAGAGTCTGTCCGTCAATGCTTCCTTCCCCTGTAAAAACAAAGTCGGCACCAACCATTTTTTTCTCAAGATCGGTATATTCGATCACAAGCTCGATACCTCTCTTCAATTCTGCATTTAGAAAAGCCATTAATCCTGCCCCAAGCCCTCCAGCAGCACCTGCCCCTTCCTTCTCAGCAATATCTATACCTGTAAATTCATAAATTTTGTTGGCAAAATGTGTAAGGTTCTGATCGAGCTGCTTCACGATCTCAGGTGTTGCTCCTTTTTGCGGACCAAAAATGTAGGAGGCCCCATTGGGACCAACTAATGGATTGGTGACGTCACATGCTACTTCTATGGTGACCGAAGCCAACCGACCATCAAGCTGACTCGTGTCGATGGTGTCCAGCTCTTTTAAAGAACCTCCCCCAAATGAAAGCTCCTTTCCTTCTTTATCCTTAAATGAAGCTCCAAGGGCTTGGAGCATTCCCAAACCACCATCATTTGTTGCACTTCCACCTATTCCGATTAGTATTCTCTTTGCCCCTCGATCAAGAGCGTCCTTAATTAGCTCACCCGTCCCGTATGTAGTCGTAAAAAGCGGATTTCTCATCTCTTTCTTGATTAATTGGATCCCGCTTGCACTTGCCATTTCGATTACTGCTGTCTTTTTGTCTCCTAGCAGTCCATAATTCGCAGGAACCTTATCCCCTAAAGGTCCGGTAACCTCCATGTCGATCACAGTTCCATTCAACCCGTCGACCAATGATTCGACGGTTCCTTCACCACCATCTGCCATTGGAACAATGACACATTCTGCATCAGGAAATACATTTTTTATTCCCTTTTCCATCGCAAGGGCTGCCATTTTTGCTGTCATACTCTCTTTGAATGAATCTGGTGCTAAAACAAATTTCATCAAACCTCAACCCTTTTCTATCATTTATTTTTCTACTTAACGAAAAAGAGCATGTTCATGATAGAACATACTCCTCTAGTTTCAGCTTAAATTTTCTTTTGTTCTTCCTCTAAATCATCATCCATAATCCCTTTTGTAGAACTCTTAAATTCTCGAAGGGATTGTCCGAAAGCTCTTCCGATTTCAGGTAACTTTTTAGGTCCAAAGATAATGAGGGCAAGTACAAGAATAATGATTAACCCTGGAATGCCAATATTTGATAGCATTTCTCGACCACTCCTTTTGTATATCGCTTCAGCACCAATCGCTATCAAGCTTTTAACAGCTTGTACAACGCTGGTCAGGGTGCTTAGCTCATCTTAGTTTACCGCATCAAAAATTTTCATTACATATTCTATCCAACAACATTGTAACACAGTTTACCACCTATTGCGCAAAAAGTAGAGTTTTTTTCGTGCAACGGACACACTCCTCTACGCTATCAGACAATGCCTCAAAGGACTGTCCACAGGTTTGACATGTCTTCGTTTGAATGTCAAATTTCCTTTCTTCGTATTGACGAACGGTCTCAGAAACGGAAATTGCTTTTTCTGGACAAATATCCTCGCATAATCGACAAGCAGAACAGGCCTGTGCTGAAATAATAACATGTGAATTTGTGATTTGGATACAATTTTTATCACAGAGCTTTTGACACGCTTTACAGAGGGTGCATTTTCCTGTGTCCAAATAAATATCGGCGAATTGATAGTCCTGGTAATATTTAGATAAATCCAAATCCTTATGATTAAATCTCCATTTTGCTGGCGCCATTTCCTTCATTAGTGATTGTGTTTCTTCTTTCCAAGAAAAGAATAGCTCTCTGCGGGTATAGGTTTCTTCTTTGCGCTCAATTTTTTTATACTGAATGGACAAAGGAGCCATATCTAACTTCTTCAGGAGCTCATTCGTCTTCTCGATCGTCTCACTCCATGCTTCGCCTACGTTTTCCTCGGAAATAATGCCTTTTACACCTTTTTTAGCATAGACCAGCATTTCCTTCACCGAGGGAATCCTGTCCTTGTCTACCACTAGATGCTGCTGTAGGAATTCCCTTTTAGGAAAAATACCTGCCACTGCCTGCACGGGACAAGCTGTAATGCACTTGCCGCATTCCATGCATTTCTTTTGATGAATAACAGGTGTCCCGCCTTTAAGTGTGATGGCTTCTGTTGGACATATGTCCAAGCAGCTTGTACAGGTTGAACGGGGACTCTTATGGCGAGAACACGATGTCAAAATGCTATATTCGTAATCTAGACTCTCAATCCATTTGCTAAAAATCCCCATTTTCAACACTCCTTCTTTTTTGCCGCATCATGCGTATGGGTTCACTTCGTTGCTCGTACCGAGCAAAACACGTTCACTCCATACGCATGATGCTAAGTTCAATACTGAACAATATCAAAGACAGTAATTAAGCTCCTAGTACATAGAATACATATCTACTCATACCTTCAGCTAAGAAAAGAACGACTAATGCTACATAGGCAAATGTAAGAGAAACTTTTTTTGCACGCTCTAGAGATAAATAGCCAAGCACGCCTACTCCAAGAACCTCGATAATCCATCTTAATGCTACAGTTGTTTGATAGCCTTCAAGTGAAGCGAAAGCGTTATGTCCTGCAATCATATTTACTTCTGGGATAGCTGTACCAAATAATGCGACACCTATTAGTTGAATAGCGAGCCCTGCTAAAGAAATGAAGAATGCACTCCTAACAACATTCTGTGCTAGTTCACTTTGATTTCCTTTTAATACCGGTACAAGAAGGCTAGCAGTTAGTACTGGGCCTAACACTAAAGCAGTTCCATAAAATGATGTGAATGTATTTATGGAGTGCCATCCGCTTACTAAGGATTTAGAGTAAATCGCACCCATACAATAAATATCAACCAGTCCAACTACGGATGTGATAACTAGCAGAAGTAAGTTTACCTTTTTCTGTAAAAGAGCCAATCCCGCTGTTACACAAGTAGCCCCAATAAATGCACTGGTCACTAGTATTTCACGACTCATCCAAGAAGTGCCGACATTCCGAATCGCATTTAATGCATGAGATGGTGTTCCTAAGTGGGCAAATGAAGCAGCCAACCCTACAATTGAAAATCCTGCAATGACTAATAAAGGAAGCTTCATTGCTTTATAGGCTTGCTCTGTGCCAAGTTTCATCATTTTTTTATAAAAAATAGTTAGCATGAGGATACCGCCGATAGCTGCCTGCATACAAACGGTAAAGATTAATAATGCCCATTCATTCATGATCATGACCTCCCTTATTTAGTATGGATAATTAGGT
This sequence comes from Bacillaceae bacterium UBA7792, assembly GCA_002480735.1. Lineage (GTDB taxonomy): Bacteria > Bacillota > Bacilli > Bacillales > Cytobacillaceae > Robertmurraya > Robertmurraya andreesenii. The sequence continues at coordinate 9,624 of DLCS01000203.1, forward strand.
TTGGTTTTGTAATGCTTGAGGATGGAAGCCCTTTGATGTTTGCATTATCACCATGTTTCTTACGTAGTTCATCAATTGGTCCGAACTCAATGGCTCTCATAATACAGGATGAGACGCACACTGGGTCTTCCCCCTTCTCACGTAAATCTAAGCATGTATCGCATTTTGTCATTTTTCCGATTTCTTCATTATATTGCGGTGCTCCATATGGACAGTTCCATTCACAATAACGGCACCCGACGCATTTATCATGGTCAACTACAACGACGCCATCCTCTTCACGTTTGTGCATAGCAGTTGTTGGACATCCTTGTACACATCCTGGCTCATCGCAATGATTACAAGAAATAGATACATGATAGATTGATGGCTTTGGGAAGGTTCCTTCCTGAAAGTCATATACTCTGCGGTAGTTTCTTCCAATCTCTAAATCACTTTTATCCTTGCAGGCAACTGTACAGGTTTTACATCCCACACATTCTGCAACATTTATATAAAAACCCATTTGAGTCATGATTCAAGCCCTCCTTTAATCAAACTTGATAATTCGCTGTGCCCATTTTGCATCATCTTCAAGTTGCTCTCCGTCCCACTTCTCCAAATTACAACGGGCTGTATTATATCCGGATGTACCTAATCCAGTCGGGACAAAACCAACAAGCATATTATCTGCCCCTCCTCTGTCTACTCCTGTTTCTTCATCTATATCAACCCATGCTCCATGTGGTAGGGCAATTGTTCCAGGCATTAATGTTTCAACAATTTTTGCTGGTCGAATCGTTTTACCGTGTTCGTTAGACATAAGCACCGTTTCGCCTTCTTTAATTCCTAGTTTCTTTGCATCCTGAGCACTGATATAAACTGGATTTGGCCAAGCTTCACGGAGCTGTGGAACGTTATCAAAAGTACTATGTGAACGCCTTAAATAATGTGGATTAAATACTTGATATGGGTACTTTCCTTTTTTCTTCGTTTCCCAGTTTTCGAAAGTAGATTCATATCCCTCTGCCTTCGCCATATATTTTGGAATTGGAGGAATCTCTGTAAAGGCAGTCTTTGAAGCCTCATTTAGAGCTCTACAGTATATTTCAAACTTCCCGCTTTCACTGGAAACAGGATTCTCCTCTGGATTATCGATAAAATCCTTGTAGGCAATAAAGCCATAGTTATCGCCTGGTTTTCTAGGAATCTGATATATTCCTGTGTCAACAAATTCCTTCAATGGAATACGCCCTTGCTGAGGTGTTCCTTCTACTCCCCACTCCTTAATATCTTGGGCAGTAATGGTACAAAGCGGCTCATAATCCACTCCATTTTCTTTAACAACTTCACTTCCGGCAAGCTGATTGAAGTACATTTGCTTTTCTGAAATTGGATATACTTCATCTGGATTGGTTCCGAACTTCTTCAATAATTCTTTGGCGATTTCGATATCCGTCTTGGATTCATATAATGGATCAATAATTTTTGACCAATTGATTAAGATCTCTCTGTTTCCTCCTTTGACGGCACCTTCTGTTTCCCACTGAGTAGCAACCGGGAGGACAATATCCGAATACTTGGCATTCGTTGTTAGGGCATAAGCATTTGTCACAACAAACTCTACCTTACGATGTGCCTCTATCCCTCTTCCAATGCTGCTTCGGGTTTGTAAATGAGCATTGTAATTATGATAAATAAACTGGATATCTACTTTTCTTTTCCCTTCACCTTTTTGAAGGAACTCTCCATTCAATACAGCATCCCAAATTTCATTTTCGTTCATTAGATTGTCTACTGGATTATCGATAGAAGGAAGTCCAGCTCCTCCACCATTCAACAGCATTGGACCGTTGTTCCCAGCATACTCCCAACAGCTAACTCCTGTCATATTGCCAGAGCTTCCCATATGTCCTGTCATCATGCCAAGAGTTGAGAAGGTTTGTACCCATCCTTCTCCATTATTTATACGAGCAGGTGCCCAACCTGTTAATAATGCAACTCTTTCAGTACCGCCAATCTCACGGGCAAGAGAACGAATTCTACTAGGTTCAACACCACAAATTTCAGCAGCCCATTCTGGTGTTTTTGGTTGCCCATCGTATGTTCCAAGAAGATAGTCTTTGAAATTGTCCTTTGGGTCTGCCCCCTCAGGCATATGGTCTTTATCAAAACCAATCGTATATTTATTTAAGAAATCCCATTTCACCAATGGATTTGTTGCTGGATCATGCTCGTCTAGTAATGTATACATCATCCCAAGGGCAAGAGCATCGTCCGTTCCTGGTCTAATTGGAACCCAATCTGCATCAAACACACTTGCAGAATCGGTATACAATGGATCAATCGTAATAAAGCGTGCTCCAGCTTTTTTCGCTTGTAAATAGTTGTAGGTCGGACTTCCCATTGTGCTCCAAGCTGGATTGGCTCCCCATAACACAATCAATTGTGAATTACGAAGATCTAGGCGATCATTAATCCCATTAACGTAAAGACCTTCCCCAACTCCAAGCATTTCATACGTATACAGCCATGCTCCCCAAGAGATCGTTCCAGTACTTTCTGTACAACCACCTTGTGTTTTGAACACTTTCCCTATGTCAGCTCCACCAGATACATAGATGGACTCATTTCCGTATTTTTTCTTAATTCTATTTGTCTCAGAAACGATATGATCGAGAGCTTCGTCCCAAGAAATTCTCACCCACTGGTCTTTGCCTCGAAGCTCTTTCTTTCCACCACCAGGCTCCCAGTTCTTACGTTTCATTGGATATTTCAAACGGTCTGCATTAAACACTTGCTTCCGTTGAGAACGTCCTCTCAAGCAGCCTCGCTGCTGTGGAAAATCAGGACTATCTGGATGTGTATCGTCTGTTTTTTGACGAATGACAACCCCATCCTTCACCAAGACCTTATTTAAGCAACGGCTTCCACAGTTATGCCAGCAAGCAGCTGTTTTCCAAACACCTTCTCCTCCGCTATCTTCCATACCAATATTTGCTTCAGCCTTTGCTACAAGACCCCTACTCACTGGAATGGCCGCAGTCGCAGCAATTGCTGAAGACCAGCCAATAAAAGATCTTCGGGACATTTTAAATTCTTGTGCTTTCTTAAATAGATCAAACATCGTAATTCTCCTTTCATTAGGAAAGTTATTGAATAATTTCTATATTCAAGAGTTCTTTTAGAACCTGTGAATCCATTTGAAGATAATAATTTAACACCTTGGCCATCCCTTTATAAAATTGGGTATCAGCATTTTCTATAATTTTCTTGCTGAATTCTGGAACAAAAACGAGTAAATGATTATCCATAAACTGTTTTTGCTCAGCAAGTAAGTATGTGACTTCTTTGATATTTCCTTCTTCAATAGACTGAATACAGAGCTTATTTAAGTGGTAGAGAAAATCTAATTCTAATCCGATATGGTCATCTGCTTCGACATGCCGTTCAGCAATTTCAAACCCAAAATGCTTATATTTGTTTCTTACATCTATCGTGCATTGCTGAAAGAGAATGGGCTCCTTCTGAACGTAGACAGATTCCCAAGGAGGGGCTGGTAATTCAAAGGGACCTACCATCATTCTCGTATAATCCCAATGCAGGTCATCAAAGTGACTCTGGTTATGAACAACATCAAACCTCTCAAAATACTCCTTTATCTCATTAATCCCATTTTGAATTTCTTGCGAATCTTCTTTAAATGGGAACATCTCAGCCATGTTTTGCAGCCTAAAGATTTTTATATATTCTTGTGAAGGCTCTTCAATAAAGAATCTCCGCAAAATGTCATAGGCGTATTCCCTAGCAAAAAGAAGATCAGCTATTTCCTGCAAGGCGATTTGAGCTCTCATAAGTCTCTCCTCCTGTTATATTTATAAGCTCTTCCATTTTGAATAGATCTGGTGTCGTCCAATCAAGGCCAATTTCACGAATAAGTTGTTCTCCATCTTCCCTTTCCGCTACATTGGAGCTGATTGCAATTTCGATATTTTTGTTTCTCAAGTGCTTTATAGCATGAATAGAGAATTGAATGAAATCGTACTGGTCATTTTCGGTATAATGAATCTCATTTTTTTCTAGAAGTAATTTCACTTTTTTTCGTTCAGTGCCAAAAACCTTAGCTGTTTTAAAAAAGTAATCGATATCAGAAAAAGTATAAGTGCGATCGAGTGCCCCACCGTAATTTTGCTGATAGACCTGCCCCGTATGCTTATTTTCTAAAGAGCAATAATGAACACCCAGATTTAAGTTCTCTTTCAAAGCAAACTCTACAAGTTCTAGACATTCTTTTTCACTTTCTGCTACTGCAAGCCCTCCTGCATACCAATAGTTGTAGTACATTTCGTATGGAGGATATTTAAGCTGAAAGCCTCTTTCTTTAAAGGCTTCAGCATTGCCAAGTGGGAAGCAAAATTCCAACAAGTTAATGCCGAATATATCAATTTTGTCCAATTTAAGGAGGAGTACCTTCATCTCATTTAAGGTTCCAGGAATAACAGGCATTTCAACCATAATGTTCGGAATATATTTCTTCGCAAGCTCAATTCGACCAAGTGTAAAGTTGATGCGTTTATACGAATCGTCCATTTTGATGCTGAAGCGAATTTCATCTAACCCTGATTTTTGAAGCTTCTCTAATAACTCTTCATCTAATAGATCTCCTGTTGTATAGAGCCTTGTGTAAGCCTCGGGTATCAAGTCGTTAGCAGTTTCGAAAAACTCTACCGTCTCATCCTTAAAAAGGAGTGGCTCCCCACCCGTAAGTGCCAGATGCTTAAGCTTGACACCGCTATTGACCAGCTCCAAAAGTTCCTTTTTTATGTCTTTTTGTTGATTCTTATAAAAGGTGTAATCATCCTGATTTGGATTAAAGCAAAAATAACAACTACGGTGACATTTTAACGAGGTATAGGTTGTGTAGCTTCCTGTTCCCGTTTGACATGCCTCGCAAGCACTGGATATTCTACCTGTGACAACGCTTTTCTTGTTATTGCGAATCGTTGCACCCGCATTTTCTAATTTCCTTAACTTCAACTCTTTTTCAGAATCAAGAGCTTTTACTTCAAAAGGAAGGCCAAACGTCTCTATATGTTCGATCGTCCTTCTTTCAATATTTGTGTATATTTGAGCATATTGCTGAAAGACTTTGTTTTTTATCGTTGTGACATTATCCATTGTGATTTTTCGAAGCATATCCTCACATCCTTTTGGTAATAAGAACCTCACAATAAACTATATTGTGAAACTCATCACAAACTTGAGCTTATTTTTATTATAGAATGAAGAGTAAGAGAAAGATACGTACTCAGTAGACAAAAAGCAATGGACATTTTTGTACTCTGTAACAACTCATTTATTACGAACTTGTGACTTCGATTGTTCAATCAAAAGGTCTGAACTAAGATAGATAGGTGAGATTGCTTTAAGAAAGGGTGATTAGATGGGCAATTTGGAAGAAAACCGCCTTGTTCCTGATATATTCAATAGTCTGCTAGTAGTTTCTGCTGAAGAAGGATTAAGTGGGATTTCAAATGAGCTGTCTAGGCTCTTATCCCTCCCGGTCATTGTTACCGATACTTTTTATAATGTACTTGCTACATCCATTGACAACGACCCATTGGAAATCGTCGTTTCTACCCATTTCGAAAGACAGCAAAATACAGCATATTTTAAATGTACGCTAGACATATTAGGAGAAAGCTATGAAAGTTTTGGCCTTCCAATTCGTCAACGGGAGCAAAACCATGGCTATTTATTTTTTTTGAATAAGCACTCAGAACATCATATTCTTGAAAAATATGAAGCACTTAATCAGTTTAGCGCTTCATTATGTATGCTTAATTTAAAACAGCTCAACGATCTTAAAGAAGAAAAACATCGCTTTAAGGATGCTTTTCTATACGACATTCTTTATGGAAACTTTAAAAATAAAGAAGATATTATTTCCTATGGTGCCATTTGGAAATGGGAGTTAGACCAGCCTCATATGGTGATTGTTTTTTCTATCATAGAATACAATCATTATTCAGCCGATCGACAATTAATTGAAACTCTTCTATATATAATAGATAAAACTCTCACTCAGCACGGAATTGAGCCAATCACAATTAAGAAACAAAATGAAGTCATTGCTATCATCCCAGCAAGTGAGAAAACAAGCTTTTCTAGTAAAAGCAAGCTAATTGATTTCCTTCATTATCTCATCGATGAGACTAAAGAAACGAGCTTACTAAATCGAGTAGCTTGTGGAGTCGGACAAATATACGATAACCCATTGGAATTATACAGGAGCTATCAGGAATCAAAGGTTGCTTATGAGTTAGGCTTGTTATTAAAAATAGAAATACCATTTTTTCATAATCTAGGACTTGAACGAGTGTTATACAAACATGATTTACAGGATCTGAAGGAATTTTATCAACATATTGTCGGAGACTTAGTGAAGTACGACCAATTAAACGGAAGTGAACTGATGTATACTCTAGAAAGCTTCGCTCACCATCAGTTTGATCTAAAGCAAACTTCTGAAACGATTTTCCTCCATCGCAATACATTAAGATATCGAATCAAAAAGATCGAGGAAATCTTAAATATCAAATTAGATGACTTTCATCACCGCCTAAATATAACCGCCGCCTTCAAAATCAAACAGCTGCACAAAATTTAAAGTAGGTGATCTGTCGATGAAAATAACTCGCAATGTATGCCCAAGAAACTGCTTTGGAACCTGCAGCATTCTCTCCTATGTGGAAGATGATCAATTGCTAAAGATAACGGGTGATCCAAAGCATGGCTTTACCGGAGGACATTTGTGTGCCAAGGGCTATGCCTATACCCAATACGTGGATAACCCTTTGCGTTTAAAATATCCGATGATCCAAGCATCAAGGGGCTCTGGGAATTGGAAAAGGATTTCATGGGACGAGGCCTATACCATTATCGCTGAGAAAATGGTTGAGCTCTACCGCCGCTACGGTTCTAATCTAGCAAGTGGATTTAATAAATTTTCAGGAAACTTA
>DLCS01000246.1 GCA_002480735.1 Bacillaceae bacterium UBA7792
GCTCTTCCGATCTCCTGAAGCAAGGCACCTCTGAAAATAAGCATCCCTGCAAGGCTGGCAACAAAGGAAGGAATTCCGATACTTGCAACAAGCAGGCCATTAAAAAGCCCAATAACGATACCAAGTACTAGAATAATTGGAATGGTTAAATAGACAGGCACCCCTGTTTGCGTCAAAATAATGGCAGCGATGGCGCCAAGAAATCCAGCTGCATAGCCGACTGATAAATCGATATGGCGAATGACGATAACAAGCGTCATACCTACAGCTAATACAGCAATATAACCTGCGGAATCTAAGAGATTACTAATATTTCGTGAGGATATAAATAGTCCATCAGTCATTATCGTAAATGTAAGGATAATAACAAAGAGAGCAATGTACATCCCGTAATCTCGAATATTTTCCTGAATTAATGATTTAGCTTCATTGATCGTGTTCATCAACCTATCCCCCTACCTGAGTTGCTAGCTGCATGATATTTTCCTGAGTCGCTTCTTCTATTGGCAGCTCCCCTGTAATTTGACCTTGAGCCATTACGTATATTCGATCACTCATCCCTAGTACTTCACCAAGTTCAGATGAGATCATAATGATACTCATCCCCTCGCTGATCAGCTTATTCATCACCGTATATATCTCAAATTTAGCCCCCACATCAATTCCACGAGTAGGCTCATCTAGAATAAGAAGCTTCGGACTAACAAATAGCCATTTTCCTAAGGATACCTTTTGCTGATTACCCCCACTTAAGTTTCCAACAAGCTGCTCCAAAGAGGATGCTTTCACATGCAGCGAGCTCTTATATCCTTCCGCAATCTTAATCTCCTCATTTTGATTGATGACTCCATTATGAGATATACTCCTTAAGTTCGCAGCAGAAATATTATTTTTGATATCTTGGCCTAAAAAGAGTCCGTCATCCTTACGATCTTCAGTCACATAAGCAATCCCGGCCTTAATGGCTTCACTAGGATGCTTAAGTGAAAGTAGAGAGCCGTTAAACCATAAATCCCCCTTCATTTTATAGGACCTTGCATTGCCAAAAATACTTAAGGCAAGCTCTGTCCTTCCAGCACCCATCAATCCAGCAATTCCGACGATTTCACCTTGATTCACATAAAGATTTGCATCCTTGACAACATAACGGCCTAGTTGCGGATCATAGGCGGACCAATTCTTCAACTCTAGTATTTTTTCCTCATTAGCCTTCTTTTCCCGCCTTGGATAGATATCATTGATTTCCCGACCAACCATATTTTTAATAATAATATTCTCTTTTATCTCGCCCTTTGAACTGTCAAGTGTGCAAATTGTTTGGCCATCACGAAGCACCGTTGCTTTATCAGCAATGGAGATAACCTCTTTGAGCTTATGGGAGATCATGATACAGGTGATGCCTTGTTCCTTCAGTTCCCTTATAAGTCGGAGTAGGTTTTCACTATCATCCTCATTCAATGCCGCGGTAGGTTCATCCAAAATAAGAAGCTTTACATCCTTACTTAGCGCTTTTGCTATTTCGATTAGCTGACGTTTACCGACCCCCAAATCCTTTACAAGGGTATCTGGGTTCACATCTAATTTAACCTTTTTCAATATTTCCTTCGCTTGAACGACCGTTTGGTTCCAATCAATGACGCCTCCGTGTTGCACTTCATTCCCAGCAAATATATTTTCATAGACAGTTAAATCTGGAAAAAGAGCTAATTCTTGATAGATGATTGCAATACCAGCTTGAACACTGTCACTTATCTTATTGAATTTCTGTACTTCCCCATCAAAGACAATATCTCCCTCATACGTACCATAAGGATAGACACCGGAGAGAACCTTCATCAAAGTGGATTTACCTGCTCCGTTTTCTCCAATTAGACAATGAATCTCGCCTTTTTCTACCTTGAAATTCACATTCGTTAAAGCTTTAACACCAGTAAACTCCTTCGTAATCTGATGCATCTCAAGAATATACTTACCCAATCTTCTCCCCCCTAGCAAAACAACAGAATGGAGAAAAGTGATAGATGAATCTATCACTATCCCCCTGTTTTGACATCCAAAATTCTAGAGACCTGTAAATTCACTAGCTTCATAGTAGCCTGAATCAATCAGCTCTTTCTTCACATTTTCTTGGTTGACCACGATGACATCTGTTTGCTTTGCCTTCACTTCAATAGAGCCGTTGTCATAGGTTCCCGTTGTTTCAGGAGTTTTTCCGTCAAGAATATCGATTGCCATACCCATGGCATCTTTGACTAGAGTACGTACATCCTTGAACACGGTCATTGATTGTTTACCATCAATAATGTATTGGATGGAGGCTTTCTCTGAATCCTGACCGCTGATCACATAGCTTGTAATATCACCATCTGTCGCAAACACATCTGCAATCGCACGAGAAGTTCCATCGTTTGGTGCAAGAATAGCTACATTGCCCTTCAAGTCGGCTCCAGCAGCCGTTAAGTGTGTTTGTGCTTTATTCTTTGCTTCATTCGGATCCCAGTTTGTCGTTACCTGGCCAAGAATCTTACTCATCTCATCACGTGAGAGCTCAGCCTTATCCTTCAAACCTTCTGCTTCACTTGAATTTGCGATTTTAAATGTTCCATCAGCAATTTTTGGTTGAAGGACACTCCAGGCTCCTTCAAAGAATAAGAAAGCATTATTGTCTGAAGCCGCTCCAGCATATAAGTACAATGGAACATTCGTGCCTTCTGCCTGATCCACCAAATATTGTGCTTGGGCTGCTCCAACGGCAACACTGTCGAAGGTGACATAATAATCAACTGCATCGGTATTGGTAATGAGTCGGTCATAAGCAATCACCGTTACGCCGTCCTTTTTTGCTGCCTCGACAGCAGCTCCAGCTGCTTCACCATCATGTGGGCTAATAATTAATACCTCAATTCCTTTGTTAAGCAATGTTTCCACGTTTTCCTTTTCCTTTGCAGAAGAGCCTTGGCTAAAAAGGATTTCCGTCGTATATTCAGAATCAGCCAGTGCATCCTTGAATCTTTGCTCATCCTGCACCCATCTTGGCTCGTCCTTCGTCGGCAATACAATCCCCACGCTTACCTTACTGCTCTTGCCTCCACTTCCACCACTGCTACTGCTGTTGTCTTTACATGCTGCAAGCAAAGATAGAAACATCATCGTAACAATGATAAACGAAACTGCCTTAAACCCCTTTTTCATGTAAAATCCCCTTTCCTATATTTCTAATAATTCCTACAATTAAAATTATAAATGGACTATTCCTTAGTGTAAGCGCTAACAAATGGTAATCTTTTATTCTTTTCTGTACTTTTTTATCCTCATGACAAAAAGCCTAGATTCTCGACAATTAAGAACCTAGGCTTCTAGTTATTTACAGGCTTTCGAAAAGATTCCTTTATTCCTTGCCTTTGAACTTTATTTTCAACTGCACAACTTCAGATTGGGTTCCAATTCGAAATGGTGGTCCCCAAAGACCATAGCCTGACGATACAATGGAATGGAGATCGCCCTTCTTCAAATAGCCCCAGTCATTCTCATAAATGAGCCCAGTAATGATATTGGCTGGTGCAATCTGTCCTCCATGGGTGTGACCAGATAGTAAGATGTCCACTCCATTTTTACTGGCTTCATCGATTTCGTTTGGCTGGTGGTCAAGCATGATGATTGACAGGTTCTTATCAAGCGCTCCAATTAATTCCTTCATGGTTTTTCGATGTTTGTCTGTGAGATCATTTCTTCCCACCAGAAAGAAGCTATCTTCAATATTAACGGATTCATCCGAGAGCATGGTGATGCCTGCTTTCTCCATTTCTTGATGCAGCTCATCTAAATCATCACCGTAATAATCATGATTCCCAGAGGTTGCATAAACGCCGAGTGGCGCTTTTATTTTTGAAAGTGTCTCTCCCATCTGTTCATCCTGATAAGGCTTGATGTAATCATCAATGATATCCCCCGCAATGACGACCATATCTGGATTCATCTCTTTTGAGATGGTCACTAATCTCTCCAAATGCTTGTTTCCTACGATTTTTCCCAAATGTAGGTCAGTAACCATGAGAATATTAAATTCCTTTTGGTCAGCCTGCTTATCAATCGAGATTTCATATGTACGGACAACAGGATTCCAAGCATTGTAGGAGCCGAAAATAACGATCCCGATGAAAAAGATGACGAGTGCACCGCCCAAAATCTTAGCTCCACGTTTCTTATTAAGAAAGTAGATTAAATTAATGATCGGCAAGAGAATTAGGCCATATCCAA
>DLCS01000207.1:0-833 GCA_002480735.1 Bacillaceae bacterium UBA7792
TAAAGATAAAAGGTAATAGAGCGGCTCTATTACCTTTTGCATTATAACATAGTTTACTTTCTTTTTCTTGCCAAAAATGAACCCGCCAGTAAAAAAGTTGGTGTAGCTGCTAATGCGAATATCATGATCCAATCCTTTGCGATGATTGGAACCGTGTGGAATATTGGTTGCAGCGGTGGATAGTAAATGACAATAAACATGAGTAAAACGGATGATATAACCGCCCATACTAAATACATATTCTCAAATGGATTACGGGCAAAGATGGATCTTTCACTCCGACAATCAAAGACATGAATAAGCTGTGCTAATACGAGCGTTGAAAATGCAACAGTCTGAGCGTACTCTAGATGTTCAGGGTTGGAGTTGTGTGCGATCACAAATGCAATGAGTGTGACAAGACCTATAAGAAAGCCACGTGAAACCACCTTCCACCCAAGTCCTCTCGCAAAAATCCCTTCCTTTGGACTTCTTGGGTTCCTCCTCATGACATCCCCTTCAGGCTGATCCAAGCCAAGGGCCATGGCTGGTAGCCCGTCCGTAACAAGATTGACCCATAGAATTTGAATCGGAACGAGTGGGAGTGGCAAGGCTAGTAGCATTGCAAAAAGCATGACGAGGATTTCCCCAACATTCGATGCCAACAAATAACGAATGAACTTACGTATATTCTCATAAATATTTCTTCCTTCTTTAATCGCATCCTTAATCGTGGCAAAATTATCATCTACAAGTACGAGTGCTGAGGCTTCCTTCGCCACATCCGTCCCCGTTATCCCCATTGCGACTCCAATATCAGCCGATTTGATCGCAGGTGCATCGTTTACCCCATG
>DLCS01000207.1:883-21288 GCA_002480735.1 Bacillaceae bacterium UBA7792
CCGTTTACCCCATCGCCGGTCATCGCAACAACATGTCCGTTGTTTTGAAAAGCCTTCACAATTTTTAGTTTATGTTCTGGTGATACGCGTGCGAAAACCGTCACATCCTCAACCACATCTTCTAATTCTTCAACCGACATATTTGACAATGCATTCCCATCAAGAACCTTATTGTTTTTCGACAAGATTCCAAGCTGTTTTGCAATCGCTTTTGCCGTAATCACATGGTCACCTGTGATCATGACTGTCTTGATGCCTGCTTCCTTACACTCCTTCACGGCTTGCCTAACCTCTGGTCGCGGCGGATCGATCATTCCATGCAAGCCGATTAACGTTAATCCTTTCTCAGCTTCCTTCTCATCTAAAATGATGGTTGTGGCTGAAATCTCTTTAAAGCCAATCGCAATCGTTCTTAATGCTTGAGAGGCAAGCTCGTCAATCGCTGTATGAACTTCCTTTTTCAGGGTATTTGAAAGCAGCTGACGCTTCCCATCCCAAAGAATGGATTCACTTCTTCCTACTAGGACATCCGGTGCACCCTTTGTCACAACAAATTGTCTGCCATTTGAATCCTTCATTACTATGGACATCATTTTTCGGGCAGAATCAAACGGAAATTCTTGAACAATTTCAAATTGTTTTGCTAAGGAAGCTTGATTGTATCCAGCTTTCATGGCTGCAACGAGCAATGCTCCTTCTGTTGGGTCCCCATCCACCACAAATTCACTTTCTTCGGTTTCCTTAATGCTTGCATGGTTACACATCATCCCGAACATCAGCATTTGCTGAAGGGCTTTTTCCTTTTTTATATCAATCGGATTGTCTGTATCTCCTCGGTAGAAACGCCCCTTTGGCTGATAGCCTACTCCATCTACCTTCCAGGTGGAGCCACCACTCCATAGATGGGTGACCGTCATTTTGTTTTGCGTCATTGTCCCTGTTTTATCAGAACAAATCACGGACGCACATCCGAGAGTTTCTACTGCTGGAAGCTTTCTTACTATTGCATTCTTTTTAATCATGCGTTGAACACCAAGAGATAGGGCAACTGTCACAATTGCTGGAAGGCCCTCCGGAATAGCTGCAACAGCGAGAGAAACTCCTGCTAGGAACATCGTATATACGTCATGCCCTTGAATAACACCAACTACCACGACTAAAACTGTCAGCAATAAGGCAACCGTAATTAATATTTTCCCAAGCTGCTGTAGCTTTCTTTGTAAAGGAGTGATCATCGATTGGGCGTTTTGCAGCAGATCCGCAATCTGCCCCATCGCCGTCTTCATTCCTATTGCGACAACGACGCCAATCCCGCTTCCTCGCGTCACCATCGTACCCATGAAGGCCATGTTTTCAAGATCACCTATTCCGAGTTCCTTCTCCTCTAGCGACTCAGTTGTTTTCGCAACTGGCAAGGATTCACCAGTCAAAGCAGATTCCTCAATCTCTAAACTATTTGAATGGATTAATCTAACATCGGCCCCAATTCGATCCCCTGAGGAAAATTTTATGACATCGCCCGCTACGAGCTCCTTTGAAGGTATTTTTATCCACTCCCCACTTCTAAGAACGGTGACCTGTGGGGCAGAGAGCTCTTGCAGTGCTTGAAGAGATTTTTCTGCTCTCCTCTCTTGATAGAATCCAAGTAAACCATTGATGATGACAATTGCAATAATGGCAACAGCATCAATGTATTCTCCTAAAATACCGGATATTAAGACGGCACCTAGCAATACAAGAACCATAAAATCCTTAAATTGGCTAAAAAATAGGAGTAAAGCGGATTGCTTCTCCCCTTCTTCTAACTCATTAAAGCCATGCTGCTTGATGCGGGCTTTTGCATCCTTTTCTGTTAGTCCTTTAGAAAAGTCGGTATTCAGTACTTTTTCAATATCTTTTTCCTTCATCTCATGGAACTTCATCCGACCATCTCACTCCTCCTCATAAATTCCGACTGCATATTGCGCTAGCTTAGAAACCTATCATACTCTAAGGAAAGCTTATTCAGACTCGTCCAAAAAAATGCTACAATCAAAGAGAAGTATTTTTTTGTTTGGATGCTGTATGATGAAAGAATCAAACCGAATAACTATACCAGATAGAATAGGATGTTTCATATGTCATTTGACGGTTTATTTACAAGAGCGATTACACAGGAATTTTCCTCCCTTTTAAGAGGGGGAAGAATCAATAAAATACATCAGCCCTACAAGAATGAAATTGTACTTGTCATACGTGCCAATGGAAAAAATCATAAGCTGCTGTTGTCGGTGCATCCGAGCTATGCAAGAGCCCAGCTGACGAACGAAGCGTATGAGAACCCGAGTGAGCCGCCGATGTTCTGCATGCTTTTAAGAAAGCATTTAGAAGGACATATCATCGAAGATATTTACCAGGTTGGGTTAGATCGAATCCTTGTGTTCGAGGTAAAAGGTCGGAATGAAATTGGTGATATTTCCTCTAAGCAATTGATCGTGGAGATCATGGGTCGTCACAGCAATATCATCTTAGTAGATAAAATAAAGAACACGATCCTCGATAGCATTAAGCATATCTCTTTTGCCGTGAATACACATCGAGCAATCATGCCCGGGCAGGAGTACATCGCCCCACCGGAACAGAATAAGCATAATCCCCTCGAAGTAACGGAGGAGGATGTGTTAAGAAGCCTTGATTTTAATGCTGGAAAAATCGACAAACAGCTTGTTCAGCAATTTGCTGGTCTTTCTCCCCTATTCGCTGGAGAAATTGTGTTTCAAGCGGGATTAGCTAATCGTGTAACTGTTCCAAAAACATTTGTATCGATGATGGACAAAGTAAGAAATCATGAATACATCCCAGCGATCACCGTTAAGGAAAATAAGGAAGTCTTTTACCTGTTTCCGATGGAGCATCTAAAAGGAAAAAGTAGGGTGTTTTCTTCCAGTAGTGAGCTGCTTGAACGCTATTATTTCGGGAAGGCCGATCGTGATCGGGTTAAGCAGCAGGCAAATGATCTAGAAAGATTCATTTTGAATGAGAAAGAAAAAAACATAAAAAAAATTAAAAAGCTTGAGGCAACGATGAAGGAAGCGGAGAAGGCCGAGCGTTACCAGCTCTTTGGTGAACTGTTGACTGCCAATATATATGCCGTTAAAAAAGGAATGAAAGAAATTGAGGTAGTCAATTACTACGACGAGGATGGCGGTACGGTTGTGATTCCGCTTAATCCACAAAAATCTCCTTCCGAAAATGCCCAGAAATATTTCACTAGGTATCAAAAGGCGAAAACTGCTCTAATTATGGCAGGTGAACAATTAGAAAAGGCCAAAGAGGAGGTTGCTTATTTTGAGGGCCTGATCCAGCAGGTGGAAACAGCGTCTACGAAGGATATTGCGGAGATTCGCGAAGAGTTAATTGAAGGGGGTTATCTCCGTGACCGCCAAATACGGAGCGGGAAGAAGGTCAAAAATGATAAGCCTTCACTTGATAAGTACACCGCTTCCGACGGTACGGAAATTCTCGTCGGCAAAAACAACAAGCAGAATGATTATTTAACCAATAAGCTTGCTGCTAAAGATGAGATTTGGCTGCATACGAAGGATATTCCCGGCTCCCATGTAGTGATTCGTCATTCAAATCCGTCAGATGAGACACTGCTTGAAGCAGCAAAGCTTGCTGCATACTTCAGTAAAGCACGCCATTCAAGCTCAGTACCTGTAGATTATACACAAATCCGCCATGTGAAAAAGCCAAGCGGAGCAAAGCCAGGCTATGTTATCTATGAAAATCAGCAAACTTTGTACGTCACTCCGGATGAGGATACAGTGTTGAGGTTAGGAAGCTAGGGGTTTGGGGCCCTTAGCTTCTTTTTTGATTGTTCGGTGGGATATCGGTCATTCCTGCGGATTTATCGGTCGTCGTTTTAATATATCGGTCAAAAAATTGATATATCGGTCAATCAGCTGCTAATAGCCTTTTTATCCTCCACAAAATAACCTGCCTTAGATGGAATCATAACGGTAACAAACAAAACTAACGCAACAATAGCTCCAATTACCGAAAGTACAAGACAAACAAATTGCAGTGAAAACCACTCTGCAAAAAATCCTAAAATAAGCGTAAACCCTATTTGGATGAACCCTTGAAACATATCCGCTATACTACCAAATCTCCCCATAATCTCAACTGGAACACTGTTCTGGAAAAATGTCGCATAACCGGAATTTGCAAAGGCCATAAAGAATCCTAAAAAGACGAATGCTAGAGTCGCTGTTAAAAAATTGTAGGACGAATAAAAGAAAACATAACCGATGGATGTCAGGAGCATCCCCGCTCCTAAGTATAGTTTTAAAGATACTTTCTTTGCTACCATCGCCGAAATCAAGGAACCGATGATAGACCCAACTCCAGTAATACTAACGATTAGTCCATAATCCTGATCAGATAATTCAAGATGCCGTTTAATAAATGTCACCTCTTGTGAATCTAAGGCAAATCCAATTAACATGGCAGTTTGAAACAATAAGTAAACTAGGATGAAAAATTTCGCTTTCATCGCAAACTCCTTAACAGATTTCCAATCCTTCACAAGTATGGCCAAGCGAATTGGATCTCGAATGCTCTTTTTATCCTCATCCACATTTGGAAGGAGAAAAATAAAGAAAGCGCAAATAAAGAATGTCACGCCATTTATTAGAATACATAACTCAGTACTGAAATACATGATCAAGACGCCTGCAATGGCTGGACCAACCAGAAATGCTCCTGTCCTAGTCATTGCCATGATCGAATTAAATCTTCTTCTATTTTCAGCTGGAACTAATTTTGTGATATAGACAGAGGAGCTTGGCCCAAAGAACGCTCCAACCATATTAATAAGGAGAAGAACGGAGTAGATCAGCCATAAATTCCCGATCAATGGAATGAGACAAACTAATATTCCTCTTGCTATATCAATTCCGATCATCAGTTTTCTCTTGTTCACTCTGTCGATGACACTTCCAGACCAAGTATTCGTAATCAAAACAGCAATCGGACGTATGATAAAAAGTCCTGCAACTGCCGCTGCCGATCCCGTAAGTTGCAGAATGGAAAGATTTAGCGCAATTAAATAAATCCAATTTCCTAAATAAGAGATGCCTATTCCTGAAACCAAAAGAATAGGGTTCTTCCAAGGCTTCATCTGCTCACCCTTTCATAGCCATGTCATAATATAACGGCCACTGATCTTCTACATAGAATTGTAGCAATGTAAGGAAGGAAAGGAAATATGCTATACTGAAGGAAAATGGGAAAGTGAGGGATTGTAAGTGAGCGAGGAAAGCAAACAAAGGAATAATTTTTATGGCATACCTGAATTCTTGATTGTTGAGCCAGAGCTAGGTACTCTAGAACAATATATACTCCATGATAAACGTTACGAACTCACTAATCTTTTTCAAGATGATGAGATCGTTACTTCGTCAAACATCCCTTGCATCTCCTTCACGATGGCAGAAATTATGAAAAAGGTCCCGGAATTACCCAAATAACTCCCTTATAAAAAAACATGAGCTTGTCATGCAAAAATGGACAAGCTCATGTTTTTTATATCCATACCTCTTCAAGAGTATCCCGAAAAAGCTTATCAAGCTTCATTGTCATGTCTCCATAGGAATTACACAGGTCCTTGGTAACCTCGCGAAGGCGCCCGATTTCTTCCTGCAAAAATTGGTTTAACACTTCAATCCGTGGCTCTAAATCGAACTCTTCTCCAGCCAATTTCCTCGTTAATAGTGTTTGAATTTCTTCCTTCATCCGACCTACCGGAACCATTTTCTCCAATAACACAGGGAATTCCAATGGAGGAAACTCATTATATTGTTCAATCCATCTTGCAGCCAGCACTGGTCTTAAAACATAAAAATACTTCTTAATTTTCACCTGATCCCCTTGTAGAAATTCACGAAAATTATTGCTAGCCATGTTTAAATAATGATGGATGCATGAATGTGGAGCAAATACCTCCTCACTTAGCTTCTTCATTTTCCCGATCGTCGTAAAGGCCTCATAATAGACGATCCCTGAACGAAGCCATTCCATTAGTGGAGGATTAGACTTGCGAAATAACTTCAATGCCTTCGTCAACTCCCAGCCACTTACATCAAGCAAATCGTTAATAGGGAGCTCAATGACATCTCTTTTTTTCCCGATTCCAATCGGATCGATCGTTAAATAATCAATTTTCTGATGCACATAAATAAAGCGGACGTCGTAATCGCTGTCCTTTGATGGAAACCCCCAGGCTCTGCTCCCTGATTCACAGGCATATAGAATTTTTACTTGATAGTCCTCTTCAATGGTGTTCAACGTTTTAAGAATAGTATCTTTCATTTATACTCCTTTCTCCTGCGCTTGACAAAGGAATGCCCCCCCGATATTTTCTAAATAGCAAAAGAATCATCATTTCCATTATTATTCCGATCATTACACTTATTAACAATAGATAGATCGTGTTAGTTTCACCGATTGTCAGAATAAATGGAATGGCAGCTAAAGCTGCAAAACTAAACAATAGGTATATCGCTAAGCGGTTATAACTGATAGCTGAAAGTTCCAATAAATTATGATGAACAGCCAATTCCATTAATCCATGAACAGCGAAGAATATGAGCGCAATATGAAGCAATCCACTCGCTGTTGAAAATAGTAAAACAAACAATGAATAGTTAGATGGGACAAACTCACTAATAGGGATATCAGGCGCTTGGAAAATAGCTGCAATCGAAACGAATACCAATATATTCGCGAGAATCTTTGCTTTCAAGAAATATTTCGAATGAGGCTGTAATTGATTGAGTCCAGAAACGACGATCAAATATCCAATGATATCAGGAAGAATGTCCATCTGGTTGATTTTCACATCGAGTAAAACGAGCAGTAATCCCCAGAAGAGCTTATTAATGGAGGATGCAATTGTGGTCATTGTCCTGCCTCCTTGATGATTTCCTTTAAGTCTTTATTTGAAAAATAAGGTCTATAGGAAAGATACATTCTGTCTGTAAAGTCCTGACCGTCTGCTGTTTTCCCGTGTAGTGTTCCTGTTAGATCATAAAAATGATAGCGATTTGGATCGTTTTCTTTAAATAAGAATTGATATTGAATAGATAGCAGATCAGCTTTTTTCAAGGTAAATGGGAATAGCGTAGATGCCAATGTTTCACCTTCTGGAACATCTGTTGCCTGACCATGATTCGTAAATTGCTTCAAACTGGCTTGGTCGGAGTTTAACTTTATTGATAGAGCGGATTGCAGCACATCCATGTACGGAACATCAAAGCCTGTTATTTGCAAGTCTTCCTTTCCGAGCAATTCAAACTTAATATTTAACTCTATCTTATAGTTTAATAGCCCCTAATACTAGCCTTATATGGAAAAAAATCCCCCGCAGGATTAAATCTAGATTGGTAACAAAAAATAACAGCTTTTTCTCTCCACAAAATAACCCGCTTTAAAAGGTTTATGTAGTGAGCACTGTCCTATATGACAATGCAAGAGGAATTCTTTACTTTCCTTGAATAGTCGAGTTTACTGATTAGATCAAAAGAGGAAAGCCATGGAGATTGAAGTCTCTACGGCTTTCCTCTTTTCTGATCTGTTCTAATATCGATTTTCAGCTTAATTTAGAAAAAGCTTCCCCCACTCAGCCGGGTCCTTCTTCCATTCATTCAAACTAGCCATATCATCTTCCGTGATGTAGCCTTTTGCTTCCGCAACTTCGACTAATGCTGAAAAGTCCGTTAATGAGTAGGCGGGTATGTTCGCATCTGCCAATCGCTCTTTTCCCTTTTCCAGCTCATAGGTGAAGATGGACACAACTCCTAGCACCTCACAGCCTGCCTCTCGTAGCGCTTCGACTGCTGTGATGACGCTTCCGCCAGTGGAGATTAAGTCTTCTATGACGACGACCTTTTGTCCAGCGCCTGCTTTTCCTTCGATTTGATTTTCTTTGCCATGTCCCTTTGCTTTTGAGCGGACATAGCACATCGGCAAATCTAGGAGCTCACTCACCCATGCGGCATGCGGAATTCCTGCCGTTGCTGTGCCGGCGATGATTTCAACGTTCGGAAACTTAGCAACGATCAATTCCTTCAGCCCGTTGGCGATTTCTCTACGTACCTCGGGAAAGGATAAGGTTAAGCGGTTGTCACAATAAATCGGTGATTTAAGACCTGATGCCCATGTAAAAGGCTTACTTGGCTTTAATGAAACTGCTTCGATTTCTAGCAATCTTTCTGCGATTAATTTCTTCATGAACGAACACCTTCCCATGCTTGTTTATAAGCTTGATAGCTTTCAAACGGATTTGCTGCTCTTGTGATACCACGGCCAACAACGATCGCAGCGGCACCGAATTCTCTTGCTAGCTCTGGTGTTGCCACTCTCTTCTGATCGCCCACACTGTCAGAGCTTAACCGAATCCCAGGGGTAACTGTGAGAAACTCGTGACCTATTCTTTCACGGATTGGCACAACCTCATGAGAGGAGCATACAACCCCATCGAGCCCTGCTTCCTTCGCCACGCTAGCATAGTGGAGGACAGATTCCTGCAGGCTTACACCAATAAGCTGCTCTTCCTGCATTTGCATTTCAGATGTACTCGTTAATTGGGTGACGGCAATGCAGGCAGGTCGCCTGCGACCTGATAGAGTTCCTGCCTCAAGTCCCTCAAGAGCAGCCGTCATCATCTGCTTCCCACCAGCAGCATGGACATTGACAAGGTCACATCCTAGTCGTGCTAATCCTTTCATTGCACCATAGACGGTGTTAGGGATATCATGAAGCTTTAAGTCTAAGAAAATCTGATGCTCTCTTTCTTTTAACTCATGAATAATCTGTGGCCCCTCTTGATAGAAAAGCTCCATTCCTACTTTAAGAAAGAGCTTCTCGTCGGCAAACGGCTCAAGGAACTGAAAAACCTCTTGTTTGTTTGGAAAATCGAGTGCAATGATGAGTGAGTTTTTCATTCTATTTCCAGCTCCTTCCTATACACTCAGAAATATGTTCGAACCCATATTTATCTAGTAGCTCTGTCAAATCCTTGATGATTTTTGGACATACAAATGGGTCAACAAAATTCGCTGTGCCTACTGCCACCGCACTTGCACCCGCAAAGAAATATTCGAGTACATCCTCGGCAGATTCGATGCCTCCCATCCCGATGATCGGAAGGGAAACGGCTTGACTCACCTCATAAATCATACGAATGGCCACTGGTTTAATAGCAGGACCGGATAAACCACCTGTACGATTGGCTAAAATCGGCTTACCAGTTTTCAAGTCAAGTCTCATCCCAAGAAGCGTATTAATCATCGTCAGCCCATCTGCTCCACCCGCTTCAACCGCCTTTGCCATTTCAACGATATTGGTGACATTCGGGGACAGCTTCACATAGACAGGTACACTTGAAGCTTCCTTCACCTTCGCCGTTAAGCTCTTCGCCACTTCAGGTATTGTTCCGAAGGCAATTCCTCCTGTTTTGACATTCGGGCAGGAAATATTTAATTCAAGCGCGTGGACATTCGGAGCCTTGGAGATTCTTCTTGCCACCTCAACGTAATCCTCTTCCGTAGAACCAGCCACATTCGCAATAATTGGCACATCGAACTGCTCTAGCCATGGCAGCTCCTCGCTTAATACTTTGTCAAGACCAGGATTTTGCAAACCAATGGCGTTGAGCATTCCAGCTGACGTTTCAGCGACTCTTGGAGTTGGATTTCCGAACCGTGGCTCCACTGTCGTCGCCTTAATCATGATCGCCCCTAATTCACTTAAATCATAGAGCTGTCCAAATTCTTTGCCGAAGCCGAAGCAGCCTGAGGCTGGCATGATGGGATTTCTCAGCTTTAAACCTGGAAGATTCACTGCTAAACGATTCATAGGACGACCTCCCCAGCACGAAATACCGGTCCGTCCGTGCATACTTTTTTATAGGTAAAGCCATTTGGATTTTCTGCAGTATGGCATACACAAGCAAAGCAGGCGCCAATGCCGCAGCCCATTCTTTCTTCTAACGATAAAAATACTTTTTTGTCGGCAGCGTATTTCCCCTCTATTGCTCTCAGCATCGGTGTTGGACCACAGGAATAGACGGTATCAAAGCTCAGCACCTCGAAATCAAGAACATCCGTCACAAGGCCGCATGTTCCATAGGACCCATCAACAGTGGCAATAAATGTAGGACCAAGCTGTTTGAATGCTTCCTCATAGAACATGGCTGATTTTGTCTGAAAGCCAAACACATGAACCACTCTTACCCCTCGAGCAACAAGTTGCTTTGACAATTCATAAAGGGGTGGAACCCCGATTCCTCCACCAACGAGGAGAGCTGTCTCCCCTGATTCTGTTTCTTCAAGTGGAAATCCATGCCCTAATGAACCGAGTATATCTACCTCATCACCAGGCATTTTTTTCGATAATATCGTTGTTCCTCGCCCTTCTGCACGATAAATGAGCGTGAACTCCTTTTTTTCATGATCAATGTTTGCAATACTAATCGGGCGTCTAAGCAATGGATCCTGTCCGCTCGAAACCTTCACATGAACAAACTGACCCGGCTCCTTCATTTCAGAAGCAAGCTCACCACAAAGGATGAGCTCGTAAATATTTTCAGCAATTTCATGATGGGAAATAACTGTGCATAATTCATTTCGAATCATTGCAAAACCGCCTCTCGTTTTGTCTCGACTTCACCCATCGGCTCTGCGGAGAACATCATCGATTCGATCACTCGGAGCATTGCTTCTGCTGTATCTAATGAGGTTAAGCATGGCACGCCATTTTCGACGGATTCACGACGAATTCGGAAGCCATCTCGTTCTGGCTGCTTGCCTTTCGTTAAGGTATTAATGATGAACTGCGCTTCCCCATCGCGAATCACATCAAGCAGATTGTGACCGTCTGTATCGATTTTGTCGACCACCTGTACTGGAATGCCAGCGGCTTGCAAAAAGCTTGCTGTTCCACTTGTGGCCATTAATTGATAGCCTATCGCTGCAAAGCGTTTTGCCAGCTCTAGTGCCTCTTCTTTGTCCTTGTCGGCAACCGTCATCAACACCGTTCCATACGGTTGAATCTTCATGCCTGAGGCTACAAGCCCTTTGTAAAGTGCTTTCTCAAGGGTCAAATCCTTACCCATGACCTCGCCCGTTGATTTCATTTCTGGACCTAACGTTATATCCACCCGTCTAAGCTTTGCAAAGGAGAATACTGGAACCTTGACATATACACCTGCTTTTTCAGGAACTAGCCCTGACTCATAGCCCTGCTGTTCAAGAGATTGGCCCAAAATGACCTTCGTCGCAATCTTTGCCATTGGGATATTCGTAATTTTACTCAAGAAAGGCACCGTTCTGCTTGAGCGTGGGTTGACTTCAATGACGAATACTTCACCATCAGACACGACATATTGGATGTTCAATAATCCAATGATGCCAAGACCCTTTGCGAGTCTTTCTGTATAATCGACTAGCTTTGCCTTCACATCCGCTGTTAAACTCTGTGGGGGGTAGACGGCTATGGAATCACCAGAGTGAACACCTGCTCGCTCGATATGCTCCATGATACCTGGGATTAGCACCGACTCTCCATCACAAATCGCATCAATTTCAATTTCTTTTCCTGTTAGATAGCGGTCAATCAAGACTGGATGCTCTGGATTGATTTTCACGGCATTTTCCATATAATGAAGGAGCTCTTCTTCATGGTAAACAATTTCCATCGCTCTGCCACCAAGTACATATGAAGGGCGTACAAGAACAGGATAGCCGATATCTGAGGCGATTTTGACAGCCTCCACGACTGACATCGCTGTTTTTCCCTTTGGCTGTGGAATGTTTAATTTTGTTAGAGCATGTTCAAACTTGTCGCGATCCTCCGCACCATCAATGTTTTCCAGAGATGTACCGAGAATCTTTACTCCCCTTTCCACTAGCTCTGAAGCAAGATTTATCGCCGTTTGACCTCCAAACTGAACAACGACCCCGATGGGCTTCTCTAGATCGATAATGTGCATCACATCTTCAATCGTTAGTGGCTCAAAGTAGAGCTTATCGGAAATACTAAAGTCGGTTGAGACCGTTTCAGGATTGTTATTAATGATAATCGCTTCGTAGCCTGCTTCCTTAATTGCCCATACGGCATGAACTGTAGAGTAGTCAAATTCAATTCCTTGCCCGATCCGGATGGGGCCAGAGCCGAGGACGACAACACTTTCACGCTCAGTCACAACCGATTCATTCTCATCCTCGTATGTTCCATAGTAATAAGGTGTTTCCGATTCAAACTCTGCGGCACATGTATCCACCATTTTATAGATTGGAACAATTGAATTCTCCTTGCGCCAATCGTATACTTCTCTCACGCTAGCATTCCACAGATCTGCTAGTACACTATCAGCAAAGCCCCTTTCCTTCGCTTTTCGTCCAACTTCCAAATGGAACGGATTTGCCGCAATCTCCTTTTCAAGGGCTACTATCTTCTCCATCTTATGAAGGAAAAAGAGATCAATTTGGCTCCATTCATGAAGGGTATCGATGCTGATCCCTCGTCGTAACGCTTCCCCGATGTAGAATAATCGTTCATCACCGGCTTTGCGAATGCGTTTTTCGATGAGGTCGTTATCAATCTCCCCTGCATCCTTTAATGCTAAGTGGTAAACTCCCGCTTCAAGTGAACGAATCGCTTTTAAAAGGGATTCCTCAAAGGTGCGCCCGATCGCCATAACCTCACCTGTTGCCTTCATTTGTGTTCCTAATGTACGGTTAGCGGAATCAAATTTGTCAAAGGGCCAGCGTGGAATCTTAGTAACGACATAATCTAGGGCTGGCTCAAAGCAAGCATAGGTTTTGCCAGTGACCGGGTTCATCATTTCATCCAATGTGAGACCGACAGCAATTTTCGCTGCAAGCTTTGCAATCGGATAGCCTGTCGCTTTTGAAGCAAGGGCGGATGAACGGCTGACTCTTGGATTCACTTCGATGATGTAATATTGATAGCTATTTGGGTCGAGGGCTAATTGAACATTACAGCCACCTTCAATTCCGAGAGCACGAATGATTTTTAGAGATGAATTTCGAAGTAGCTGATATTCACGATCGCTTAATGTTTGACTTGGTGCAACGACAATCGAATCACCCGTATGGACGCCAACCGGGTCAATGTTCTCCATATTACAGACAACTATGGCATTATCGTTCGCATCTCTCATAACCTCGTATTCGATCTCTTTGAAGCCTGCTATGCTTTTTTCAAGGAGACATTGTGTTACTGGACTATATTTTAATCCGCTTTGGACAATTTCAATGAGTTCCTCTTCGTTATGACAGATACCGCCACCTGTCCCTCCTAATGTGAATGCAGGACGAACAATTACTGGATAGCCTACTACCTTGACAAACTCATAGGCTTCCTCAAGATTATGGATGATTTCACTTTCTGGGACCGGCTCACCGAGCTCGTTCATGAGGCTACGGAAGAGGTCGCGGTCCTCTGCCTGCTCAATGGCGGAAAGCTTTGTTCCGAGAATCTCTACGCCACACTCCTCAAGTACGCCCGATTTTGCTAACTCTACAGCCAGGTTCAGCCCTGTCTGTCCACCTAAGGTTGGGACTATTGCATCAGGGCGCTCCTTACGAATAATTCGACTGACGAACTCAAGTGTAAGTGGTTCAATATAGACGACATCCGCCATTTCTGTGTCGGTCATGATGGTCGCAGGGTTTGAATTCACAAGGATGACCCGATAACCCTCTTCTTTAAGCGCGATGCACGCTTGTGTTCCAGCATAATCAAATTCTGCAGCTTGACCGATGACGATGGGGCCGGAACCGATGACTAGGATACTGTTTATATCTGTACGTTTTGGCATTCGTCTACACCACTTTCCTTAGATTCTATTAAGCTCAAAAATTGGTCAAATAAATCATTAGCATCCTCTGGTCCTGGCGATGCCTCTGGATGATACTGCACCGTAAATGCAGGGTAATCCTTATGCTTCAGCCCTTCGACCGTTCCATCATTTAAGGCGATATGTGTAACCTCAAGGCATGTTCCCTCGATCGACGCCTCTTCTACAGTGTACCCGTGATTTTGTGAAGTCAAAGCAATTTTTCCAGTTGCAAGGTCTTTCACTGGATGATTCGATCCTCTATGACCAAACTTCATTTTTTCTGTATTCGCCCCACATGCAAGAGCAAAAAGCTGGTGTCCTAAGCATATCCCGAAAAATGGTACTTTGCCGAGGATCCCTTGAATCATGCTAATTGCTTCTTTCACATCTTTTGGGTCTCCAGGTCCGTTAGAAAGCATCATACCATCAGGACTTAAATTCATAATATCTTCCGCTGTCACATTATAAGGAACAACAATGACATCGCAGTCACGCTTATTTAGCTCTCTCAAAATCCCATGCTTCATCCCATAGTCAACAAGGACAACCCTTTTCCCACGGCCTGGGCTCGCATATGGTCTTTTTGTGGATACCTGCTTTACCTGATCAATTCTTATTTCGGTTGCTTGAAGGCGCTCCAATACACTTTCCACATCTTCATCCATGCTTGCGAAAGTGCCTTTTAGCGTTCCGTATTTCCGAATTATCCTTGTAAGCTTTCTCGTATCAATCCCAGCAAGTCCTGGGATGCCTTTGTTTCGCAAGTACTCATGCAAAGAAAGCTCATTTCTCCAATTGGAGGGGAAATCGCAGGCTTCTTTAACAATCAGACCATGGATCGCCGGGGTAATCGATTCAAAATCATCGCGATTAATTCCATAATTTCCGACTAATGGATAGGTTAATGTGACAATTTGTCCACAGTAGGAAGGGTCGGAAAGAATTTCTTGATAGCCTGTCATTCCAGTATTAAAAACAACCTCTCCAATTGTCGTATGTTCACTTCCAAATCCCTCACCAATAAAAACAGTTCCATCCTCCAAGACTAATTGCCTTTTCATGCCTTTACACTCTCCCTGCTCCATGCAATTTTTCCTCCAACCATTGTTAGCACTGGCCAGCCTGCACATTCCCAACCACCAAACGGTGTATTTTTTCCTTTAGAGACAAAGGACTGAGGATCAATTGCCTCAACATGATTTAAATCGATTAGTGTGAGATCCGCTTCTTTTCCTACTGAAATTGAGCCATTTGGCAAGCCAAACACCCGAGCAGGCTTGTCTGTTAAAAAGTCTACTAATTGCTTCAGAGTGATTAACCCTTTTTTCACAAAATGAGTGTATAAAAGCGGGAATGCCGTCTCCAAGCCCACGATTCCAAATGGAGCAAGTGCCATCCCCTCTGCCTTCTCTTCTGCAGTATGCGGCGCATGATCAGTTGCAATCATATCGATGGTGCCATCCAACAGACCTTCGATTAAGGCTTCGCGGTCAGCAGCACTCCTAAGGGGTGGATTCATCTTGTAATTCGGGTCAAGCCCTGGAATATCATCCTCGCATAATAAGAGATGATGTGGGGTCACTTCAGCTGTCACCTTGATCCCTGCCCTCTTAGCATCCCTTACGACACGGACTGACTCCTTCGTGCTAATATGGCATACGTGATAATGGCAATTCGCTGCTTCTGCTAAAAGAACATCCCTCGCGATTTGTACCGATTCACAAACAGATGGAATTCCATTAATCCGATGACTTCTCGAAAAATTCCCTTCATGTACAGAGCCTTTATTGATCAAAGTGTTTTCCTCGCAATGGGCCACAATCGGCATATCAATTTCGGCTGCCCACTTCATCGCCGCAAGCATCATAGAGGCATCCTGCACACCAACACCATCATCAGTGAAAGCAAAGGCTCCTGACTCCTTAAGTTCCTCAAAGTTAGTCAATTCCTTTCCAAGCTCGCGTACTGTAATAGAGGCGTAGGGTAGAACACGAACTACAGCAGTTTCTTCAATTCTTTTTTTCAGCCACTCCATTTGCTCCTTTGTATCAGGAACGGGTCTTGTATTTGGCATTGGCGCAACCGTAGTAAAACCGCCCTTTGCCGCAGCAAGGGTCCCCGTCGCAATCGTTTCCTTCTTCTCCCCACCTGGCTCGCGAAGGTGAACATGCACATCGATAAAACCAGGGGAAATCAAAAGTCCTTTAGCATCAATTATTTCATCTGCTTTTTTTGAAATCGTCTCTCCTATCTCCTGGATAACCCCGTTCTCTATAAAAATATTAAGTTTTTGAAGCTCTCCTTCATTAGTAAGCAACCGACCATTTTTGATGATGATGGACATTCCCATTTCCCCCTTCTACTAATGCTCTCTTTAATACTGCCATTCTCACAAATACCCCATTCTCCATCTGCTTAAAGATTCTAGAACGCTCGCATTCCACTAATGAATCGGCAATCTCCACATCCCGATTGACTGGGGCCGGATGCATAATGATGCTGCCAGCTTTCATTCTTTTCTCTCTCTCCACAGTTAATCCAAATTGACGATGATAGCTTTCCTTCGAAAAAGAATTCTCTCCCTCATGCCTTTCATGCTGAACACGTAAGAGCATGACCACATCGGAGGTTTCGATGGCTGTGTCAATATCCTCATAAGAGCCATTTACCTGTAGGCTCTCATCAAACCATTTCTCAGGTCCAGAAAAAACCACCTCTGCTCCAAGTCTCTTAAGGACTGTCGCATTGGAGCGCGCTACACGACTATGGCGAATATCTCCGATGATAGCCACCTTCAAGCCGATGAAATGGCCAAATTCCTGCCGGATGGTAAGTAAATCCAATAGTGATTGAGTGGGGTGATGCCCGCATCCATCACCAGCATTGAGAATAGAAAGATTCGTTCTACCCAAGAGCTCTTGATAGTAATTATCCACACTGTGGCGTATGACAACCGCATTAACACCAATGGATTCTAATGTTCTGACCGTATCATAAAGTGTTTCTCCCTTTAACACACTTGAAGCATTTACCTCAAAAGGAATGACCTGTAATCCCAGCCTTTTTTCCGCAACCTCAAAGCTGCATTTCGTTCTTGTACTCGGTTCAAAAAACAGGTTTGCTACAAATGTCTGTTGTTCTGGCTGCCATGCTGCTCCTTCGGAAAAAGCTTGAGCTTCATCCAAAATTTCTCTAATCTCTTCGATGGGTATATCCGTTGTAGTTAATAAATGCTTCATGAGAGAAACCCTCCTTTTTGATAAAAAAGCACCCTGACATGAATTCAGGGTGCAGTTAATAAACATCGGCAATGTAGAAGAAGTGCATCACACATCCCCTTCTCAATTTGCCAACCTATTCAACACCCTTATAAATCTCTCTGGATTTACTTAAAAGGTTATTTCGTGTTTTTAAGCTACATGGTCTTCAAACTCTTCATCCGACAAGCCACTATTCTTGTCACGACCAGGGAGCACGAGATTCAGAATGACACCTACAATGGCAGCTAGAGCCATTCCTTCAATGCTCAAACTTTCAGTCACTCGGAAGGCTGCTCCGCCTATCCCAAGCACTAAGATAACAGATGCAATGACAAGGTTTCGGTTGTTACCAAAGTCAATGTTGTTCTCCACTAACATTCTTAGTCCACTTGAAGCGATAATCCCAAATAACAGGATTGATATTCCACCTAGAACTGCTGTTGGAATCGTTTGGATTAAAGCCATAGCTGTTCCAATGAAGGAGAACAAGATAGCAATGATTGCTGCGCCTAAGATAACATATACGGAATATACTCTTGTAATCGCAAGTACCCCAATATTTTCACCATACGTTGTTTTTGGAGGTCCACCGATAAACGCACTGACAAGGGTTCCTAATCCATCCCCAATAATAGAACGGTGAAGACCTGGGTCTTTAATATAGTTGCGACCCACAACCTTTCCTAATACTAACTGGTGACCAATATGCTCTGAAATTGTCACTAGTACAATTGGAACCATGGCTAGAAAAATGGTGGAGCTTAGATTAAAATCATAGTCAATCCCAGGAATCAAGAATTCAGGCATTGCAAACAGCTTTGCTTCTTTTACCTGTGTGAAATCGACAATTCCAATGATTGCGGAGTAAATATAGCCAATAATGAGGCCAAGCAATATCGGCATTGCACTTAAGATGTTCTTGAAGTAAACCGTAAAGATAATGGCTGAGAAAAGCGTTACTAGAGCGGCAGAGAAGTGCAGGAAGCTGTACTCTCCATTGACATTCATCGCCATATCTACAGCAGTCCCTGATAATCCCAACCCAATGACCATAATAACTGGTGCCACCACAATCGGTGGTAAAAGGCGCATCAGCCACTTATATCCTGTCTTCCAAATAATCAAGGATACAATTCCGTACGTGATTCCCACGGCCATTGCTCCAATCATGGCATTTCCAGGGTTAACACTCATCCCGTTATCATCCAAACCACCTGCTGCAATCAAAATTGGTGCGATAAAAGCAAAGGATGAGCCTAGATAAGCTGGAACTTTGAACTGTGTAATTAGCAAAAAGATAATCGTTGCAATCCCACTTGTTAGGAGAGCAATTGCTGGGCTTAAGCCGACTAGCTTAGGCACCAGGATGGTTGAGCCAAACATCGCAAACATATGCTGAAAGCTTAGTGTAATCGCTTGTGTAACCGTTGGTTTATCGTTAATATCAAGTACTGGTCTATTCATTTCGCATCTCCCTATTTTTATCTCTTTAGGAGAAATGGTAGAGTGTGGTCACTTTTACCAATTCCCTTTATTAGCCTCACTGGACTAATTTTAAAAGGTGAATCTTTTTATAAAGTTAATCCTTATGCCGCCTTCTGTGTATGGGTTCACTTCGTTGCTCATCCCGAGCAAAACACGTTCACTCCATACACAGAAGGCTAGAATCAACACTGCACTTATTTATCATAAATACTTACTTGTTCATTTTCATCAATTTCTGCTAATTCAACGACAATCTTTTCTGAGCTTGATGTCGGAATGTTTTTTCCAACATAATCTGCTCGTATCGGAAGCTCTCGATGTCCTCTATCCACTAAGACAGCAAGCTGCACAGAGGAAGGTCTTCCAATGTCCACTAAGGCATCAAGTGCTGCACGGACTGTTCTTCCTGTATATAAAACATCATCCACTAAAATCACCTTTTCGTTGGTGATTTCTACAGGAATATCAGATCCCTTCACTAAAGGCTCTTCATTCTCGGTTAATTTGGTTAAATCGTCGCGGTATAATGTGATATCTAGTTCTCCAACAGGGATTTGAGCACCTTCGATTTGTTGTATGCGCTCCGCTAATCGCCTTGCCAGGAAGATTCCCCTTGTTCGAATACCAACTAAGACGCAGCCTTCTATGCCTTTATTCTTCTCAATGATTTCATGAGCTATTCTTGTCAATGCCCTGCGTATCGCCTGCTCATCTAATACAACAGCCTTTTTTGTCATTTCTTCACTTCCTCTCAAAAAGTCCATTAAAAAATCCTCTCACCAAGGGCGAGAGGATAGACGAATCCATACTTAATGTAAGATGGGCATAAAAATCCCAGCTCACTATCCGTTTCCTTCTCAGCCTCTCTGGACTGCTATTAAAGGTGAATATTTAATTAGTTTGTTCATTCACTGTCGTTAGTATAGACTTTCTTTGCGTATACGTCAATGCCTATTTCGTAATTCATTTAATAATTGCTCATAATCAGCAGGAAGTGGCGTTTCAAACTCTAAGT
Organism: Bacillaceae bacterium UBA7792; assembly: GCA_002480735.1. GTDB lineage: Bacteria > Bacillota > Bacilli > Bacillales > Cytobacillaceae > Robertmurraya > Robertmurraya andreesenii. Next base: position 20,553 of record DLCS01000207.1, read on the forward strand.
ATTCACCTGAAGAAGGATGATTGAAGCCTAGCGTTGCTGCATGAAGAACTTGTCCACCAAAATCAATTGTCTTTTTCGGTCCATACTTTGGATCCCCAACAAGCGGGAAACCGATATAATTCATATGCACACGAATTTGATGTGTTCGTCCTGTTTCTAGACGACATTCTACAAGCGTATAATCACCAAAGCGCTCTACCACATGAAAATGCGTAACAGCATGTTTACCATTATCGACAATAGCCTGCTTCTGACGGTCTTTCTGATCACGACCGATTGGCGCATCAATAGTCCCTTTATCATGTGCAATATGCCCATGTACAAGAGCAATATATTTACGAGTAACAGTTTTATTGACTAACTGATCCAANNTTCTCAGCCTCTCTGGACTGTTTTTAAAGGACTTATTAAACTATAGTCATCTTAATTCACTGCGGAGCCTTTGTCAATGATTATTTCGCAGCTTGTCCAATAATTCGACAAAGTACTTTGGAAGCGGGGCTTCAAATTCAAGATATTCCTTCGTTCGAGGATGCTCGAAGCCCAGAACTCCTGCGTGCAATGCCTGCCCGTCTAGATCTAAAGTTTTTCGGGGGCCATATTTTGGATCCCCTGCAAGCGGATAGCCAATATACTTCATATGAACCCGTATTTGATGGGTTCTTCCTGTTTCTAACTGACATTCCACGAAAGTGAAATTCTGAAAGCGTTCCAGTACCTGAAGATCGGAAGAGCG
>DLCS01000207.1:21373-23843 GCA_002480735.1 Bacillaceae bacterium UBA7792
CCTGAAAATGTGTAACCGCATGCTTGCCATTATCTACAACCGTCATGCTTTGTCGATCTTTCGGATCACGAGCGATTGGTGCGTTGATCGTTCCATAATCATGGGGAATATTTCCGTGAACAAGAGCCCGATATTTTCTTGTTACCGTCTTTTCTACAAGTTGATTAACAAGGCTTTCGTGGGCCAAGTCATTTTTCGCAACCATTAATAGACCAGATGTGTCTTTATCAATTCGGTGTACAATCCCTGGACGGAGTACCCCATTAATCCCAGATAGATCCTTGCAATGAGCCATTAGCCCATTAACAAGGGTCCCTGTCAAATGACCAGGGGCAGGATGCACAACCATTCCTTTTGGTTTATTCACAACGACTACATCCTCATCCTCATAATAAATATCGAGATTCATTTCCTCTGGAATCACATCTAGCACTTCAGGCTCTGGGATTAGAATCTCAATAGCATCATTCATGCTGACCTTATAATTTGTCTTAACTGCTTTTCCATTGACAAGGATATGGCCTTCTTTAATCCATGCCTGTATCTGTGTTCTCGACCACTCTTCATTCAAAGAAGAAAGCACCTTGTCAATTCTTTGACCAGCCTCTTCCTCAAGAATGATGTGTTCCTTTTTCTCCATGGGACTTCTCCTTTGCTTGTCGCTCTTCGCGAAACATTTGTATCATTAGTAATGCAACCCCTACCACCAGGCTTGAGTCCGCCACATTAAAAATAGGAAAATCATAGCCAAAAATATATGTATTCACAAAGTCAACCACTTCTTTACGGAAAACCCGATCAATGAAATTTCCGATGGCTCCACCAAGCATTAAGCCAAGAGATACACCTAGCAATCCTTTTCCTTTTGCAAACTTCGCCATATAATAGACTATTCCGATAATAACAATAATGGTAATAACATAGAAAAACCACATTTGTCCTTGTAGAATTCCCCATGCAGCTCCTCGGTTTCGATGGGAGGTAATGTATAGGAAATCCTCAATCACCTTAAAGCTTTCCCCTATTTCCATATTTTTCACAATCAACCATTTTGTCCATTGGTCCAATGCAATAATGATCAGTGCAATTATGTAATAAAAAAACACAAAGGTAACCTCCAGCTCCAGCGTAATTGTTACCTTTGCATTTTAGCATACTACACATAAAAACGATAGCATCATGAAAAAATCGGTTTACAATAATACCTGTTGATTTCATTCACATCTTCTATGGATTTAATCGTTGGAACCATGTATAAATAAGCATCAGGTATAAGTTGTCCCGAACACTCACAAAGTCCAAACTTACCTGCTTCGATTTTCTCTAAAGTTTCTTCGATATCCTTAAGTTCTTCCTCAACTATAGGCGCAATCTCTGGTGAACATTTTTCATGTATAAGACTTTCCAGTAATTCGTTTTTGATCGTACGGAGTTCTGAATAGAGCTTTTGTAGGTTGGCTTCCATATCTTAACCTCCGTGTTCAATTTTGTTTTAGATTTTGTTTTCACTTATTATCTCCGAAGGTCATTTTCTGACACAGGAAAACATTTGACATTGAGCACAACGATTTACGGACCTGGAATAATCCCCCTATAATCTATTATATAAGAGCATGACTAAAGATGTTAAAAACCCTCCGGACAGACGTGTCGGAGGGTTTTGTTTTTATCCTAAATATGATAATGTTCTTTTACTATATGGGCACAACGAGGACATACTGTTGGATGATCCTGATCCTGTCCAACCTCAGTTGTCACAACCCAGCAACGTTCACAGGTTTCACCTTCAGCCTTTGAAACCACAATCGCAGCTGTATCCAGCTTAAGCGCTTCTTCAGGTGCCCCTTCGTAAGTACCGGCAACCTCAAAGCCAGATACAATAAAGATTTGCTGTAGATTCTCAGAGATAGAATCGAGCAAGTCCTTTGTCGCTTCGTTTACGTATAGGCTAATTTTTGCCTGCAACGACTTACCAATTACTTTGGCATTTCTCGCTTCCTCTAATGCCTTAAGAATATCATCACGAAGCTCCATAATTTTTGTCCATTTGTCAACAAGCTGCTCACTATTAGATAATTCCTTGAAAGTAGGCATATCGGTTAATTGAACACTTGCCTCTGTAACGTTTGGAATGTATCCCCAAACCTCATCAGCTGTATGAGGAAGAATAGGAGTAACAAGCTTTGTTAGTACGACCAAGCATTCATAGAGTACAGTTTGAATAGCCCTGCGCTCTTGATTATCTTCCGCTTCAATGTATAAAACATCCTTGGCAAAGTCTAGATAGAAGGCACTTAGATCAAGTGTACAGAAATTGTTAATCGCATGATAAATTGCTGAATATTCATAGTTTTCATAAGCATTGAGCACATTTTTAATCAGGCTATTTAATTTTACTAAAATAAACTGGTCCACTTCTCTTAAGTCTTGATAGGCGACCTTATTGGTCTCAGGGTTAAAATCTGCAAGG
>DLCS01000265.1 GCA_002480735.1 Bacillaceae bacterium UBA7792
CATGGCTAAAGTTATGAAACTATCAGACCCTGCAAATGGAGGCAAAAATCCTGGAGATGACAGTTTTAAGGTTATTGATATTTATTAATGATAATGCCTTGCCTGAAGCTATATAAGCTTTAGGCGAGGCATTAAAAAGATACACACCCTCAGAAGAACCACAAGAAATATTCTAGTTTTCCTTCGCATAGAAAAAAGGCCTTCCCCCATAAGAGAAAAGACCTTGTTAGCATTCACTATTTATTCAGCGGCAGTATTAGTATCTGTATTAGTACTTGCATCAGCAGCGGGCTGAAGTAATGCTATCATTTCCTTGACAGTTGTAAAACCATTTTCAGGCTTGGCTTTAAGTACAGTATCAGTCATTTCATCGGTTACTTCAATATTAAATAAAGTGCCGATAGCTTGAAGAGAAGTTTTCATTTCAGTAGCGTTAGCAGCCTTATTTACAGCACCAACTAATTCATTATAAGACTTAATAGCAGTGTCAACAGCTGTTGTGATTTCGTCTACTGTTTTGAAGGTAGTATCGCCTTTTTTCAATAGGAATAGCTTTGCTACCTCTGTTTGCTGTGCTTCAGTTAGTTTATCAAAAGCTTCGTATTTAAGCTCGGCAAATTTTTCTGCTAGATTTCCTTCGCCTTTAATAATGTTTACATCATAGATAAATTGTGCTGTTTTTTCAGCAGCTACTTTATCGGCAGCTTCTTTATTTACTGCTCTATAGATGAATTGGGCGCCTTCAGCACGATTTAAAGATTTTTTTGGTGAAAAGGTTTTTTCAGAAGTACCATTTGTCAGGCCAGAAGCCACTAGCGCTTGAACTTCATCGTAGAACCAGTCGCTTGCTTGGACATCTGTGAAATTGATTTTGGCATCCTTGGCATCTAAATTATAGGCACTTACAAGGAGACTGGCCATTTCAGCGCGATCAATTTTTTTGTTTGGATCAAATTTTCCAGTTCCGTCACCTTTTACAATACCAGCTTCTTTGGCAGCTGCTACATATTTGTAGAACCATTGTCCCTCTTTCACGTCAGAGAAACCAGGTGCTTTCACATCCTCAATTTTAAGCCCTTTTGCTACAGCAATCATCTTAACCGCTTCTGCCTTTGTCATATTATCAGCAGGCTTAAAGAAGTTGCCATCTATCCCATTAATAATAGATTTTGAAGAGAGAGCATTAATCGCTTCTGTATACCATTTTCCGTCTTCTACATCCTTGAAACCAGCTGCACTTGTAATAGCCGGTACTACCGCACCACCGACAATTGCTGCTGATAAAGTTAGTGCTAGAAATTTCTTCGAAAATTTTGACTGGTAAGTCATTATATTCGTAACCCCCTAAAGTTTTTGTTTGTTTTTTAATCACAAGGAATAGTGTAATGGAAAATAACTGGCTTTTATATGTAACTTTTATGGCATAATAACCAGATAATGACTTCTAAGGGAACTAAGCGTATAAACATAATGGATAGGAAGTCTAAGACTGAGTAAGGGTACGAGTTTAATAGAAAAGTCCCTTTAATTCCTAATTTAACAAAACCAACCCATTCCTCGATGCTCGAATCTCTATCTAATTCGTGTTACTATAAATCTAGTAATCAATGAGAAGGGGAGGATATGATGAAAAATTTACTGAAAGTATTGGCTGTTTTTTTGATAACTGCTGGAGCTTCTACGTTTGTAAAGGCTGCAGATACAGAAGCATCAACCCAAGATATTCGGCAGGCTTGTAAGTACAACTCAACTGCAAAAGTGAACCCAGACTTCAAAACTCTGAACTGCTTACTCACCGAGACAGCATTGGCGTACGATGTCCCACCTGAAATCGTTAAGGCGGTTGCTGAAGGGGAGAGCAAGGACTGGCGCCAGTTTGACACTAACGGGAATGCGATTGTGACAGGGGATAACGGAATCGGAATCATGCAAATTACGAACCAATCCCAATATAATGAACAGCAGTTGAAGGATGATATCGTCTACAATATTCAGGCCGGAGTTGAAACCCTTGATAAAATGTTCAAGCGTACAGACCTGCCAACCATTAATAATAAGGAGCGGGATGTACTAGAGAACTGGTACTTTGCAATTATGGCCTATAATGGTACGAAGCCAGTCAATAGTCCAATTGTACAAGCGACTGGTCAGCCAAATTCGAATGCTTATCAGGAAAAAATCAAACGTTTGATTAATGAGTTTGAGCTTATCAAACTAGCAGATTTACCTTTTAAGAAAGAAGATTTCAGCTATGACAGCAACAGCACAAACAACATCGAATTTGTTACGAAAAACTATTCTTTCAATCTTCCTTTTACCAAATCGAAGTACGCCTTCAAGGTGGGTCAAAAGGTAACGGCTACGACGGCTGTAAACATAAGAACGAGCCCATCAACAGACAGTGCTGCAAAAGGGAAAACCAGTACAGGGGAAGTTCTGACCATTACAGGACCTTTCCAATATGAAAATAAGAAGAATCATTTCGTCTGGTACCCAGTTAAGCGCAGCGATGGAACAACGGGCTATGTGGCTTCAAGTTACTTGAAGTATCGATTCACAGATATCCCTGCCAAGCATTATGCAGAGGATGAGATTGATTATTTAGTAGATCGAGGGATTCTCAAAGGGGTTGGCAATGACAAGTTTGGTGTTGGTCAAGGTCTAACTCGTTGGCAGGCGGTTGTACTTCTCACTCGTGCCAACCATGTCTCCTTAGATAACCGACCAGACCCAGGCTTTAAGGATGTTCCCCAAAACCATCCTTATTACAAGGAAATCGCCGCTGCCGTTGATGTGAATTTGTTTAACGGGGTATCTGACACAGAATTCAAGCCTGACAAAACCCTTACCAGAGCTGAGATGGCTGTTGTTTTACAACGACTCTATCAGTTTCCAGCAACAACCATGAAAATCCCATTCACTGATGTGAAAGAGAACTGGTATAAGGATGAAGTCGCTCGGCTTTATGCCTCAGGGATTACAGACGGTGTGACAAAGTCAACGTTTGGTCCAGGAAATACCGTTACAAGAGAGCAATTTGCCGTCTTTTTAGTTCGTTCGATGGATAAAAGCTATCGATTGACTAGATAAAAACAAAAGTGTCGCCCAAAACCTATGAAATCAGGTTTTGGGCTCTTTCAATTGGAGGGAGAGTTGAGCTTATTTGCGAAACGCTTAAAATCCCCCGGTTTCTCCCAAAAACTACCCCTCACTCGACCAACCCAGATTACTTACAAAATTTTGGATAAATCTGTAACCCATTCCCTCTCTCCCTCGTCTAAAAGAGAGAAAAGGAGGGAAGCGAAGTTGAAAAAGTTACTAGTTGCTTGTTTGGCCGTTTTTCTCATCCTAACAATGACCCCATCTGCAATGGCCGCTCAACATAGCAAAGAGCCAGCAATATCCACACAGTTTGAACTAGTAAGCGAGGAAACGTTAACAGAGCTCGAGAAGGTTTTTGTAGAGGTTGCAAAAAAAACCGAAGGGGTACACCAATACGGCTCCCTGTATGTGGTTGCTTTGGGTGCTCAGCCGAATCCAGGCTACGGGCTGAAGCTGGAAAAGGAAATACAAACCTTAGAACAACTGAAAATTTTTATTAAAAGAACAACTCCAGAAAAAAATGTTGTTTATCCGCAAGTGGTCACGTATCCGTGTCTCGTCGGGAGACTGTATTTGCCGACCTATACAACCCTATCTGTCATGGACACAGCAAGCAATAAACCATTATTCGATAAACAAAAGCAGCTGCTGGATTTCAGAGATAAACAGTTCACCACAGACAGCCGTAAGGAATGGACTATTTCCTTAAAAGAAAAAGAATCCTCAAAGAATGATCAAGTGTACATCCAAAAGCTTGGCGAAACAAAAAAGACTCACCCTATTAAGCTAAAAATCAAAAAGAAAGCGATACACGTGAAGCCATTAGAAAAATATCTCCAAGACGCAACATATCTACTCCATATTAAACATAAAATCACTGGAAAACATACGATCATACCATTTGAAGTGAAGAGTCAATTAAAGACGGTTGAACTCGATTATAATTTCAACAAAAGTCTGCATGGCTGGGTAGGGGATTTCTCCGACTTGCCAATAAATTATAGCCAAAAGGATTACAAACTAAGCTTTGGTCATGAGCTGATCCCGATAAAGGAAAGACTTAAAAAGGGTCTACTGCTAAGTGGAATGAATCGAAGTGATGATTTATTCATGTATGCGAAGAAGAGAATTGGAAAAGAAGAAGGCTTACTTCCGAATCAAACCTATCTACTGAAGATGGAGGTAGATTTCTACACCAATGCCGATCCCGGATTAGTTGGGGTAGGCGGAGCGCCAGGAGAATCGGTATACATGAAGGCTGGAGTGAGCGCTGTAGAGCCGAAAGTAATACCCATAAACAATGATTGGCGAATGAATGTAGACAAAGGGGAACAGGCAGCCTCAGGCAAAAATGCGGTTGTCATAGGACATATCGCCAAGGAAAAGGCTACTGGAGAACAGTATGCTCTGAAGAAACTGCGTCTGTCCGAGCCACTTCTAGTAAAAACAAACAAATACGGTGAGCTCTGGGTCTTCTTTGGAACAGATTCGGGCTTTGAAGGGATGACTTCCCTCTATTATGACCAAGTAAAAATTAGTCTAGAGAAGCAAAACAAAAAATAAAAATGGCCGGTATTAAGCATATTCCAGAACTACAATCCGTGCGAAAACAGCCTAGATAATAAATAGTGCTTTTTTCTTAAATTTACTGAGGAAGATGGAAAAGGGGCAAGGCGATCACAACCTTGTCCCTAAATTCTATAAATAGACAATTCCTTTATATACATTGTCTACCAAATTATAGTAATCTATAGTAAAAGAAACACAGTGGATCCTAATCTCGTATTACAATTTCTTCTCCATTTACCATTGCAGCAATCGTGATTTCCACTGTGAACCGTACCATGAACGAAGAAACACGTTTAACAAAATTGGAACAGATTTTGCCAAATTAATAGGAGGGGTACATGTGAAATCAATCAAACGAAAAGGCGTCACGCTTGGACTAGCAGCCACTTTGGCCTTAAGTCCATTCTTATCGAGCGCCTCGTTCGCAGCGGAAAAAGGGTTAAGCGAGCGTACATATCCACAACTGGAGAATTTACAGCTTAATCAATTTAAAGCAAGTGAACTTAAAAAGAATGGGCATAAGCAGTTCTCTAACAATCAGCTCATCATCAAATACCGGAGCCCGCTTTCTGCAAGTGAACACAAGAAGGCAGGTGGAAAGCTAGTCAAGCGTATTTCTAACCTTGGCTATGACGTCATTGAAGTTCAAGGGAAAAAGACACTGAATGAAGTAGCTAATAACTATGCCAAGCTAGGCAATGTCACATCTATTTCTAGAAGTGCCTATGGACAGACTTTAGCGGCCGATCCGAAAGCTTCAACAATGTATCATCTTAACACTTTGAATCTAGCTAAGGCTCAAACTCTAGCTGGAAAGAACAAAGTGAAGGTAGGCGTGATTGACACTGGTCTTGATGCCAACCACCCAGAGTTAAAGAATCGCTTAGTTGCGAACGTGAATGTTATGGACCCTCTGAAAAAGGGAAGTGCGGACACCCACGGTACCCATGTCGCTGGTATTATTGCTGGTGAGAAAAACAATGGTGTCGGTGGCTACGGGATTGCTCCGAATGCAGACATCGTTTCGATTGATGTTTCTAACCGTTCCTTTTTTATTACAGATTACATAGTGGCGGAAGGGATTCTTGAGGCAATTAACCAGAAGGTGAAAGTCATCAATATGAGTCTCGGATTCTATTTCCCTTCTCCAATCCTTAAGGATGCCGTCAAAAAAGCAGTCGATAGTGGGATCATCGTGGTAGCTGCAGCTGGAAACGATGGTGCAAGTGTACTGAACTATCCTGCTTCCTTTGAAGGAGTGATCAGCGTTGGGGCAACCGATGAGAAGAATCAACTGGCTTTCTTTTCGACCTTTGGCCCATCTGTTGATGTTGTAGCACCAGGACAGGATGTATATGCACCGGTTTTTGATGTGGATAAAGGTTCTTCCTTTGTCAAAATGAGTGGTACGTCCATGGCTTCTCCTGTTGTAGCTGGAGCGGCGGCTCTATTACTCTCTAAATATCCGAATCTAACACCTTACCAAGTGAATTATATGATGACAGAAACGGCGAAGGATATGGGTGATAAAGGTTATGATCTTAAGTATGGCTATGGCATGATTGACCCAGTAAAGCTTTTATCCTTTGATCCGAAGAAAATTCCTGCCGATCCATCCGTAAAGGAAAAGGATATTTTATCTAAAGCGAAGGCACTTGGTAGCTTTGAAAGCAAAGCAGTAGCTGGGAAAATTCAAAAACTCAACCAGACAGATTACTATAAGCTGGATGTTCAGAAGGACGAATATGTCCAGATTTCCCTTGCAGGATTAGAAAAGTATGATATGAAGCTTGAACTGTTATTTTTCGAACAAGGAAAGAAAACAAAAACAGTTGACATCAATGATGTAGGAGCTGGCTCTAACGAAGGTACCCTTTTCCAAGCACCTGCAGATGGTACTTTGGTTATGGCTGTGAAGGATAGCTTTGGAAAGTATGATAAGAATGGTCAATATACGTACAAGCTCTCTTTGCAAAAAGATTTAGAATTCGTAGACGATGAAAACACGATGGAACAGCCAGTACATGTCTCGTCTCTTCCATATCAATCGGAAAATCATTATTTCAAGGATGAACTCGTACCATTAGAGGAGGAAAACCTTGAGGAAAATGAGTCCACTGACGAAGCTACTGAGAAGGAAGAGCCCGTTGTAGAAGAAAAAGAGCAGGAGGGCACGAAAGAAGAATCCGATAAAGAAGAATTCAAAGGAGTTCCAGGTGATTCTGATTTCTTCCGCTTTAAGCTTCCAGGGAACGAGCAGGATGGAATGCAAGTTGTCAAAATCAATTTATCAGGAGTAGCTGGTATTGATTCAACGATTGTCCTTCATTATGTTCAAAGAGAGAACGGAGAGGAAATGTCTTATGAGATGGAACGTTCATCCTTTGGTGGTTATGGAAAAGGCGAAGAGTTGATCTTTAACGGTGTTCCTGGTCAAGAATATATCATTGAAGTGACAAACAAACCGTATATTGACGAGTATATGTTGATGTTTGGTGAAGTGAATATTGATTATGAGCGCAGCTACTCATCGATGGAGCCTTATCAGCTATCGATTGAATCGAAAGTACTTCCGAATGATGAGGATGGACTCCCATTAGGTCTATTTGACAGACCAGAGGAATCCCTTGCAGAAGGCAATATTGAAAAATATCAAGCAGATAAAAAAGCACTGCAGGACGTTATTTTTACTGACGAATTCGTGACGTTCAATAACGATAATGAAGAAATTATGGATGCGGCGATTGCAATCAATGAAAATGAGACCAAGAACGGCTATATTCAATCCTACGGCGACGAGGATTGGTATGCTTTTACCCCAAGCCACAGCTCTACCTTTGAGGTAAAAATTGATGACAGCTATCCAATTGGCATGTCTGTTCTACGATACAATAAAGAACTGAAGGATTTTGACTACCTATATTCCAATGAACAGTATTCCATGGATGGGTTCTCTGCTGCTACTTCCTTTATCCTTGGGCTTCAAGAGGGAGAAACCTATTACTTCCGTGCCAATGACATCATGTATCGCCCTGGGTATGAAAAGTATGGCTTCACCATCAAGACAAAGGTGAAGGGTACAGCAGATGCCAATGAAAGCAATGATACCTATGAGAAGGCAACAAAGGTAACAACCTTACCAGTCTATGGCAACTTCTCAGGTATAAGTGATACGGATATGTACTATTTCAAACCTGGCAAGGCTTCTGTGTATTCTATCAAGCTTACTCCAGGAACATTGCCAAACATGTACAAAAATGTTCCGAGCATTCTGAAGTCCGAAATTGATCCGGCTATCGTGTTAATCGAGGATACGAATGGTAATGGAAAGCTTGAAGATGAAGAGCAAGGGAAGCAAATTTTTATTGATTATGGTGTATTTGGTCAGGAAGAAAGAGGCAGTCTTAAAACGAAAAAGGATGCCGGCTATTTTATCGTCACCTTCGATTATAATGGCATCAATTCTTCACTGATTCCGTATGTGTTCAAAATTGATGAAACGAACTTGAAGGACGAAGACCAAGGCTCTACTGTGAAAAACAATGTTCCTTCAAAGCCCGTTATTCTGAAAAATGAGTGGAAAGCAAAAGGCTACTTAAATCTACTATCTGGTAAAGGTGACACAGACTACTATAAAATCTACCTTTCCAAAGCAAAAACAGCAAAAGTAACATTAGAGGTTCCTTCTGATATCGATGGCAAGGTAACTATCTATTCCTCCAACGGAACTCAAGTTGCTGTACTTGATTCCTACGGAAAGGGCGATCACGAAATTCGTGAAGTTAGTCTGAAGAAGGGTGTCTACTACTTTAAGGTAGAAGATGTCTATGGAAATGCCAGCACAGATCCATATACGTTGAAAATTCAATAATCCGAGAACGCCTATCCTAGTATTTAGGGTAGGCTTTTTTCTTGCTTGGAGCGAAGCTTCTTCACCCTTACGGCAGCTTTTTTTTTCGGCAACTATTCTAAAAGAATTTGCGTCCAATATAATAGAGTAAGAGAGACAAAAGGGGGAGCATCATATGAGAAAAGTTAGGTGGATTTTGTTCTTCGTGGTTGGTTTGTTTTTTCTTGGGGAGAACCCAGCTCTTGCGGGAGAGATCAAGATTACCATTGGCGTGAATGATAGTTTAATAGGTTTTAAAGAGCAAAACCCAGTTATTATCGATGGAAACGCCTATTCCCCAATGGAACCACTTCTTAATGGAATACAGGCGAAAACTACCTACGATCCTCAAAACAAGATTTACACAGCTACTATAAATGAAAAGCAGATTACTTTTTCAATGGTTGACAGAAGCATCTCAATGAATGAACTGGAGTATCTTGATTCACTGAAAGTGCTGAACGGGACTCCATACATACCAGTTCGTTTAGTTAGCGAGTATTTCGGGTTAAAAGTGAAATATTTAGGGAAGGATCAGGTTGTCAGAGTTACTAATGGGACTCAGAAATATACGGATGCTGATTTTATTAAAAAGCACCGAAAGGAATTGGACAAGTACTTTAACATTCGGCCGAAGAATATTGTGTATTTGACCTTTGATGACGGGCCGAATGCCTACACATCACAAATCCTTGATATTTTGAAAAAGAAGGATACCCACGCTACCTTTTTTATGATTGAGGGCAATATAAAGCACTATCCTGAGGTGGTTAAGAGGATGGTCAAGGAAGAGAACTATCCTGCTCTTCATAGCGTAACCCATGATAAAAATAAGATTTATGCCAATCCGAAAAATGTCGCCTCAGAAATGGATAAGACGCGAAAAACACTACAAACGATTTCCGGATTTGACTCGCATCTTACGAGAGTACCTTACGGGAGTAAGCCCTATATGAAGCAGCCATACAGGGACGATATGGTGAAGAATAAGTTCAAAATGTGGGACTGGACGATTGATACAGAGGATTGGCGGTATGGAAAGACGCCGTGGAAGATTGTAGATAAGGTAAAAAGCGGAATGCAAGGGCTAAAGGGTAAGAACAAGCCTATCGTTATCCTGCTTCATGATTCAAAAGCGTCAGCTAGTGTTTTAGGAGAAATTATTGATTATGTCCGAAAGCAAGGATATGAACCAGTTAGCTATGATCCAGGAAAGCATGAGGTTGTTAATTTTTGGGGAGATACGAGGCTATAAGATGAAGGGACTAGCCTTGTAAAATAGTACTAAAGCTATCTATCAACAATTACCATAGACGTGATATGGTAAATCATATATGATTTTTTTGTAATAATACTTTTATAAATTGAGAGGAGAACGAACTTGAAAGCAATCAAACTTTTTCTAGTTTCATTATTTGCTTTAATTCCATTTCAATCTGCCTATGCGGCAGCACCAAAGACATATGATAACTATGTTCCTATGGATGAAGGAATTGAGGACCACTGGGCATATGAGGAAATGGATGACTTAATCAATGCGGATATTGTTGATGGATTCATGGATAAAGACAACGATATGTACGTAAAGCCTGAAAACAATATTACTAGAGCAGAATTTGTTAAGTTAATCGTAACAGCCCTGGATCTAAAGGAAAGCGGCAACAGCCAGACCTTTACCGATGTGAAAAAGGGAGACTGGTTTTACGGACCAGTTCAGATTGCAAGCAGCTTAGGCATCGTTAATGGAAAGTCTGCTACGAAGTTTGCACCAAATGATAAAATCAATCGCCAAGAAATGACAAAAATCATTGTTGAGGCATTCAAAAATACGATTGTATTTCCAGAGACAGGCTCAAAGACATTTGCAGATATAACGGATAATTGGGCTAAAGACTATATTAAAAAAGCTTCAGCTGCTGAGCTTGTAAATGGTACTGGTGGCAATAAATTTAGTCCAAAAGCGAATGCAACAAGAGCTCAAGCGATGGTAATCATTCATAGAGCTCTGCAAAAAGAGCAATCTAATGTTGCAGCAGATGAAGAGATTCTACCATTTTTAAAGAACCATATTTTAAAAGAAAATGAAATGTCTGAAGCGAACAATTCTGAAGGGTTAATAAAACTCTATGAGGAAAATGGTACGGGTTACTATCGAGTACTTGGAACGGAAATTGGTGGGGTCGAGTTTCCTGTTGAAGAGGGAGAAGAATACACGATCACCATTGACGATGAAAAATTAGCACTAAAAGTACTAGAGAAGTCTAACCGCTTTGCTACTGTTGAGGTAACAGGTATGAAGGTTACTGTAAAATATACAAGCAAAGACATGAACATGGATTTCACAGAAGATATGGATGGTGCCTATCAACTTAAGAAAGATTCTGTGACAGGGGCTTGGAAAATCTACAACTACTACCCATATTTTAGTGAAGACGAGCTATAATACTAGAATGAGAGAGCGATCTGGATGGATTGCTCTCTTTTTTCATTTGTAATATTGGGTCGCGCTCGGAGATATTTGCGTTAATTCTGATATATTTGCGGAAATGTAAATATATTTGCGAAAAATCATTTTTATTTGCGAAACGCCACTCTCCCCCATAATTTACCTACTATTTCACAAGTATCTCAACTATTACAAGTATTACATTTCACTATATTAATAGGTATAATAATATATATTTTCAAAAAAGGGGGAGACAGGTGAAGCAGCACAAGCTATTAGTATCTTTTGCTATTATTATCTTGTTCTTTATGTGGAAACCAGCTTTGAGTCATGCAGCAGATATTGTCAATCCAAATAAGACGTACACGTATGACCAGATGGTACAAGATATTAAGGCACTAGGTCAGAAGTATCCAGATCAAATTCATTACAAAATCATCGGCAGCAGCGAATATCACCGGCCTATATACGCTGTATCTCTAGGAACAGGAAATGCCAAGGTTCTCGTTAATGGCTCACATCATGCAAGGGAATGGATTTCCACTACCCTAAATATGTACATGCTTGAGCAGTATGCCAAAATGTATGAGAATAATCAAACATTTGGTGGCTTTAATGTCAGAAACGTTCTTGATGATACAACCATGTGGTTTGTTCCAATGGTTAATCCGGACGGGGTCACCCTCCAGCAATTTGGGCTTAGTAAATTTCCAATTACCGACCATAGCTCATTATTAAAAATGAACGAATACAGTCACGATTTTAAAAAGTGGAAAGCCAATGCCAAAGGAGTCGATCTGAATCGACAATATAATGCTGGTTGGGCGACTATCAAGAGTAACCGGCCTATGCCAAGCTGGAGTCACCACAAAGGCTTCTATCCAGAACAGGCAGCTGAAACGAAAACGATGGTTAAGTTCACAAAGGAAGTCGACCCAGAAATGGCACTGTCCTACCATGCTAGCGGCGAAATTCTTTATTGGAAATTTAACCAAACAGGGCAGCTCTACAATCGTGATCTTGCCTATGCCAAAAGAATTGGCCAATACACAGGCTATAGCCTTGTCTATCCTGGGACAAATCCATCAGGCGGGGGCTATAATGACTGGTTCACGTCAACATACAAACGTCCGGGCTTTACCCCTGAACTAGGTCGGTATGCCGGTAACACCCATGTTCCTCTTTCAGAATTCAGTCGAATCTGGAGTCAAAATAGATTCGTAGGATTATATGTTGCTAGTGAAGGCCATAAGCTGTACCTAGCAAGAGGCGGAAAACCGAAGTATCAGGAAGTGAACGTAAAGATTGATGGTGAACTTGTTAATTTTGAACAATCTGCATTGCTAATTGACGGAAAAACCGTTGTTCCATTGCGTGGCGTCTTCGAGTATTTCGGCGCTGTGGTTGAGTGGGAGCAATCGACAAAGACCATCACTGCAAGAAAAGGTACTACGATTATTGAGCTAGTGATTGGCTCCAAAACAATGAAGGTTAACGGAACTTCTACTAATCTTGAGGTTGCACCTCAGATGGTGAATAACCACACAATGATTCCGTTGCGCGCAGTTTCGGAAGCCTTTGGGGCGGAGGTTGGCTGGGATGCAGAAACGACCACAGCACTGATTACTTCGCCAGCTCAAGAGGTGGATGAAATGGCACCAGCTCAGCCAGTAATCGATCCAGTATCTGACATATCATTAACCGTTACTGGAAGTAGTGAAGTCAATGCATTAATTGAAGTGAAAAAGGATGGCCAGCTACTCGGACAGGGTAGGACAGCAGCAAATGGAAGGTTTGAAATAAAAATCCCTGCCCAACAGGCTGCTACCCTTTTATCCATTACAGCTACCGACTTAGCGGGGAATATGAGCGAGGCTGCAACGGCAACGGTCGCTTATACGAGTAGCTTTACGGATACCATTAACCATTGGGCTAAGGAGGACATCGGATACTTAAAGGATCGAAAGGTAACAAATGGATTACCGGACGGTAGCTTTGGTGTCGAAAAGAATATTTCTCGAGCTGAAGCTGTGGCTTTGCTAGTTCGTGCCTTGAAAATCGACCTTGATTATAATCTGAATTCTAACTTCCCGGATGTTGGAGAGAATCATGATTTCTTTAGCTATATTGCTACCATTTCAGCTAATGGTATTATGACAGGGGATGAAAAAGGATTTTTCAATCCAAATCAAACACTAACACGTGCCGAAATGGCGAAAATCTTGGTTACTGCTTATAAACTTACAAGCCAGGGAGAAACGACTTATCCAGATGTCACTCGTAGTCATTGGGCTTATGATGTTATCGGAATTCTAGGCTCTTACAAGCTAACAACTGGTTATCCAGACGGGACATTTAGAGCGGATGCTCCAATCAAACGCTCTGAATTTGCAGCTCTTCTTGCGAGGGTCATGATTCTTCAGGAAAAAGGTCTACTTGCAGCAGATGAGATAGTGGAAGACGAAACCACAGCCCCACTACCAGAGGAGCCGGTGCTGGATTCAGCAGGAACCGGAGAAGATACGGAAAGTGACGAACTAGTTTCTACTACTGAAACAAACGAGTAGAATATGATTCTTAAAAGCTAGCTGAAGTTTTCTTTGGCTAGCTTTTTTGTATGACGTTATGGGGAAAAGGGGGATTGATCAAAAAAGTGCCTCCAAAAGAAGCACCCTCTCAATCAATCGTTTGATTCACGTAATCTACTCATATTTTTCAATTTTCTTAAGCAATTCCTGCCCGGTGAGATTCCCGTTTGCCGTAATGCGGTTGAGCGTGAATAAATTGTCACCCTTTCCGACCACTCCTGGTTTAACGGTGAGCCCAAGCTTATATCCTGCTTTCTTCGCCAATCGGATTGTATCCTCTGAGTATTCGCCGAAAGGATATGCCAGGGTAATGACTTCAGTTCCGAGTTTATCCTCGATGATTTTTTTGGACATAGACAAATCACGTAATACTCTCGTTTGGTATTGAATTTGAGATTCTAGTCGACCGTTCGGAAGCATCATCCTCCCTGTTATCATACCCTTCAGCTGCTTCCGACTATTTTTTCCCTTATAGTGAAAATCGTAGGTGTGCCCCTGAAAGGAAAAAACATCAAGGGATTTCTTCGCCTCATCCCATGAAAACTTCGGGATTTCATTAGGATATTTATTCTTACCTTCAACAACTCTGCTCGTAATTAAATAGACCGTCGCCTTCATTCCGAGCTCCTTTAGCACAGGGTAAGCATGGAGATAGTTACTTCTATATCCATCATCTAATGTAATCAAAATAGGCTTATTCGGGAGTTTCCCTTTTCCTTCAAGGAAATCTAATAGCTCTTTGTCCGTAATTGTTGTATACCCCTTTTTCTTAATCGCCATCATATGCTCACGAAAACGTTCTGGAGAAATTTCAGCTGCTGAGGCTCCCTTCGGCAGGAGATGATGGTACATCAGAATAGGTATTCTTACATTATTGCCGGCAAATTTGGATGCGGCCGCTATATTAACCATATTATTCTCTTGGCCCCTTTCTATCTCTGCTGCTTTCCCATGAGCATTGATTGTAAAAATAGCTACCAAGAATACAACAAAACCTAGTAGAAAATACTTTAACTTCATAGGTTCATATCCTCTCAAAATAGTCATCTAGTAGGGGTTCGTCAACCTACTAGTATAAGTCAATACAAATGAACTAATTCTTATCTACCAATAGAATACTGTCATTTTTTGTAGGAAATCAATACTATCTTTCTGGGAATTGCACTTTAATAGATAAATATATGGTATATTTTCTAGTAGACACCATATTTTGCTAACAGGAGTGAGGAGAATTGCAGAGAAAAATGGGGATCCTTGTCGTCTGCCTGCTGCTTTTACAGTTATCTATCAATTTACCAACGACAAAAGCGGCCGTATTTGACAAGAAAGTCCAAGAAAAAAAGACAGTAGTGGCGCCTGATGTCACTCATATAATGGAAAACTATCAAACTGGAAACGTTAAAGAAGCGGTCAATATCCTTGATATTAACCTCAAAAATACATATACAAACTTGGAAATCGGCTTACCCAATCCACTTAATTCTCTCAAAACAACAACTAGTACAGCGAAAGCGAATAGCTATGAGGGTCACCGAGTGATTGGTGCGGTGAATGCTTCCTTTTTCCTAAGTACAGGACCAGCCAATCTTTTGGCAAAAAATAATCAGATTATTAACTATGGGATTCTAGGAGAAAAGTTTGATAGCCCGACCCAGAAACCTGTTGCCTTTGGCATCTCTAGTTCTGGTAAGGCTATAGCAGACTATTACACTACGAAGCTATCTTTTACCGTAGATGGCCAGACATATCCGATCGACCTGATTAATAGTGAAAGAACCGCTAACAAAAACGTTCTCTACACCTCTGTAAAGAAAACGACGGGGACAAATCCGTGGGGAATTGATATTGTTGTCACAAATGCTTCTAAGAGTACAAAAGAAGTCTATTTCGGGGATACGATTACAGGAACCGTTTCTAGTATTACTCAATATGGGCAGCCTGGAAATTCAGCAATTCCAGCTGATGGCTTTGTTGTTTCCGTTCAGAACAAGGAGCTTGCTACAAAGCTTAGCACTTTGCCTGCGGACACTCCAATAGAAGTAAATCTATCAATTGATGATAAATGGAAGGATGCTGAGTTTATTCTTGCAGCAGGACCTTTACTTGTAAAAGACGGCAAGGTCAATATTTCCATGCCGACGAGTTCTTCCTTTGTAACCACACGCAGTGATCGTACGGCCGTTGCAGTCGATTCAACAGGAACACGCGTATTTCTTGTGACGGTGGACGGTAGACAAAGTGGCTATAGCAACGGAACAAATCTAAAAGACCTAGCATCTTTTCTAATCTCTAAAGGGGCTTCAGCAGCGATTAATCTTGATGGTGGCGGTTCAACAACGATGGCCGTTCGCCAGCCATTTACGATCTTACCTGCATTGGCAAACAAGCCTTCCGGGGGAAGTGAACGAAGAGTTTCCGCCATTCTGCAGGTTGTGAATACTGCACCGCCTAGTCAAGCAAAAACAATCAAGCTGAACAAGGTAGCAAGCAGCATTCAAAAAGGAAAATCTATGGATATCACAGTCTCTCAAATTTTTGACGAATATATGAATCCAGTCACCGTTGATCCAGCTAAGCTGAAATATACGGTTCAAGGGAATATTGGAACCATGGCTGGTACGAAGTTCACAGCAACAAACGGTGGAGCAGGAAAAGTAATTGTTGAATATGAGGGTGCGAAAGTAGAAGTGAGTATCCTAGTAGATGACTCTATTTATAAGGATGTAAAAAGTAGCTTCTGGGCTTACCCAAGTATTCAATACCTTAATACACGTGGGTTAATTAAAGGCTATCCAGATGGTACCTTTAAACCAAATAACACGATCACTCGTGCGGAAGCCGCTACTATTATCGCAAGAGCATTAGATCTTAAGAAAACGACCAATCCAAGCTTCAAGGACGTAAAGAGCACCCACTATGCCTACAATGAAATTGCGGCAGTTGCTGAAAAGGGAATTCTTACGGGGAGAGAAGCAGGAAGCTTCAGTCCAGATGGCAAGCTGACGCGTGCGGAAATGGCTACCATTTTAAAAAGAGCTTATCAGCTTACAGGCACAACGACAGCGAAATTCTCTGATGTCAGCACAAAGCATTGGGCCTATGACACTATTAATACTCTTATCGCCAATAAGATAACGGATGGTTATGAGGACGGCACGTTTAAACCAGATCGCCAAATCTCTCGTGCTGAATTTGCGACGATGCTGGATCGGGTAGAGAATAAATAGGGACAATAACAGAATTATGATACGAAATGACCAGGACTAGCCATCCACATTCCGTACAAAAAATATTCAAATAACAAGAGCACTGTTCATGAAAACGGTGCTCTTGTTATTCGGTGGAAATTCCCAGTATTCTAAGGTTGACTATACTGGGATTTAATTGGAATAATAGAGTATGAGTAACTAAGTTATAAATGGAGGAGAAAATGAAAAAAATATTAAGTTTGCTTGCTGCTGTTTTTCTTTTGGTCCCACTTTTCCACATGCCAAGTGAAGTGAGTGCTGCTACTGCTTCTGAGGTCAAATCATGGGAAAGCTCCTTAAAGAGCTCAATCGCAAGAAAAAGCTGGAACAATGCGGCGATTTATAGCAAAAAGCTAGCCGAGCATTATGATCAAAAGGGCCAGTATGACATTGCTGCCAAATACTATGATGATAACGCGATGTATTGGGCGAAGGCTGGTCATGCTGATTGGGGTATCCAAAATTCGATTCGTGCCGATCATATTCGTACAGAAGTAGGGCTTTATGTTGAAAAGCCGCTCCCATTAAATCAAAAGCTTGCCAAATTTGAGCCGACCAGTGGTACATACCTTGGATTGTTTCTGGCAGGAAAAAGGGAGAATGCGAATCCAGATCCGGTCAAAGATATTTATGGAAAAAATCATGCGATGTACTTAACCTATACTACTTGGGGTAAAAAATACCCAGATACAAACACATATTTCCCAATGACTTTTGCCAAAAAGGCAAAGCAAAACGGGTCAGCCATCCAAATTGGATTTGAACCTATGAATGGCCTGAATGAGGTAAAGGACGGGGAATATATTCGCCAATTTGCACGCGAAGCAAAGGAATCAGGAGTTCCAGTATTCCTCCGTTTTGCAGGAGAAATGAATGGCGAATGGGTACCATGGAGTGGGGACCCAAAGAAATATATTGAGAAGTTTCGTTTGGTTTATAAGATTATGAAGGAGGAAGCGCCAAATGTGGCGATGGTATGGTCACCGAACTTCCTTCCACGCCATAATATTGACCCATATTATCCAGGAGATAATTATGTTGATTGGGTGGGTCTATCTTTATACACAATTCCTTTTTCACATGGTAAAGAGGTTCCAGGTGGGAATCCAATGGACTACTTGAAGCCAATTTATGAAAAATATAGTCATAAACCGATGATGGTGTCAGAAGGTGCTGTCTCTCATTATAGCTATGAACAAAGGAAGGATTATTCTGCATGGGCTTCTGGTCAAATCGGTAATATGTATGGCTTCATGCCAAGAATATATCCGCAAATCAAGGCGATCACTTATTTTAACCTTGATAAGCAAACAACCAGTTATGATAACCAAAACAATAACTATGATTTAGCTGCAAGTCCGGTGGTAGATAAGAAATATCAAACCATTATAAGCAGTTCCTACTTCCTAGATCATTTAACCGTTGATAGCAAAAATGATACGGTCAAAACTCAATACGTTCCTGTTGAGAAAATCAAAGAGGTAGCAGGTGTTCACAATGTATTTGCTTATGTGAAGCTGCCATTAGGAAAGCAACCTTACTATGTAGCCATATACCAGGGTAAGACAAAGCTTGCAGAATCCTATGCACAGCCTTGGGATATGAAGATTGATTTTAAGAATGTCGACCCGAAACAACCTTTAACCGTGATTGCCTTTGATAAGAACTTTAAGCGCTTGGCAACAAAAGAATTTAAAGGGAGTTTTACAAAGGTTAACAAAATCGGGAAGTTCACCGATGTGAAGGATACGCATTGGGCTTTCGCTGATATTGAGAAGGCAGAAGAAGATGGTATTGTAACTGGCTATCCAGGTGGAAACTTTCTTCCTAACAAAAAGGTGATGACGGCGGAATTTATGACCATGCTTGGACGCTCTTATGGGGTGGGCAGTGAATTGGAAAAGGCGCCCTATCCAAAAGGGGTTGTCGATTACATGAAAACGATGAATTTCCCTTATCATGGGAAAGCAAGCGCAGCGATTACTAGAAAAGAAGTGGCAGAAATCATTAGTGGAACGAGAGGCCTAAATCTTTCTGGTGATGATGCAATCAAATATTTGCTCGTGAATGATTTGGCAAAGGGAAAGGACTCCAAACAAGTTTCGGTTAAGAGCTACAAAGGAGAAGAAACTCTGACTAGAGCAGAAGCGGTTACTTTTGTGGCGAACATCAAGAAGACTGCAGGGCATAAAATTACTGAACGGCCTCTAGAACCAAGTGATGCAACCGTTATTCGTAAGGAATACCAGTCCAGGTTTGAATAAGCCATATTTAGAGTAGTAGTGGGAATCCCCCAAAGTATAACGTCTTAAATATTAGAAGGGCATCCGAAAGTTGATGGATGCCCTTTTTTGTTCTTCATGATCACAGTACCAG
>DLCS01000051.1:0-10036 GCA_002480735.1 Bacillaceae bacterium UBA7792
TCAAAGGTTCCCCCTAGAATTCCAATTTTCTTCATTCCTTCACCTCCAAGAGCTTAAGGCAAGACGATTTCTTTCTTCTCCTTCGACTCCTTATATAGAACAATGGTATTGCCGATAATCTGTACAAGCTTCGCATGACAGCCTGCTACAAGCTTTTTGGCAACTGTTTCTTTATCTTCATCACAGTTTTGCAGGACACTCACCTTGATTAACTCTCTCGCTTCTAATGCCTCACTTATTTGCTGAATCATATTTTCGTTGACCCCACCCTTGCCAACCTGAAAAATTGGGTTAAGGTGATGAGCTTTCGCTCGAAGGAATCGTTTTTGCTTTCCAGTTAACATTCATTTGCCTCCTAGTTGTTTTTGTACGGTAATAGCCATTCGATTAGTATCTGGCAAAATCCCTGTCCATTTTTCAAAGGCAAGAGCCCCTTGATTGACAAACATCGCTATACCATTTTCCGTAATTGCTCCTCTTTCCTTCGCTCTTTTCAGAAACTCGGTTTCGAGAGGATTATAAATAATGTCACTAACAAATGTATTTTCTCTTAAATTGTGCAAAGATATCGGTTTGCATTCCGTTTGTGGTGCCATGCCAATGGATGTCGTCTGAATAATAATATCATACACAGCTAATTGCTCTTCCGCTTCAGACAAAGTTAGAATCGAGGTTTGAACCTCATAAGGACAATCATACGAAAGCCCCTTGGCTTTCTCGAGCGTACGGTTCGTAAGATCGATGGTACCCACACCAACACTAGCAAGGGTAAAATAAATCGATCTCGCCGCCCCACCAGCACCGATAATCAATACTTTTTTATTCACGATAGAAGGGAGCTTTGATTTTAACCCATGAACAAAACCACTGCCATCGGTATTATAGCCTATCAGGCGCCCATTTACATTCATAACCGTATTAACCGCACCAATTGATTTAGCAAGTGGATCGATTTCATCCAGCAGGGGCATAATTGCAACCTTATGAGGAACCGTCACATTGAATCCAGCTAAATCGATCGCTCTGAACCCATTTACTGCAATTTCAAGGTTTTTCTCCTTGATGGCAAAAGCATGATAGTGAGCATCAATGCCATAAAACTGAAATAAATCATTGTGCATAATGGGTGACATCGATTGAGCGATTGGGTCACCGATAACCGCATATAGCTTCTGCATACTCCTCTCCCACACCCTTCACCTTGTTCTTTTTTATGTTTTCTCTTATCTATTACCGCCTTAATGTTGCGCATTCACTAAGTTACTCAACATTAAGGCTAGATAAAGAACGAACATTAAGACCACCGTTATATTAAGGACTTTCTTAGCATCGCATGGACTCCTTTTGGTACATAGGCAGCGATTTTCGCTCCGGGCTCATTGACCGTAATCCAGCCCAGTCCTGAAAAAACAACATCTGTTTTTCCTTCTTTAATCGTAAATTCATGCTTCACAAGCGGAGGAAACGTATCAAGCTGCTCCTGGCGAGGAGGCGTTAACATCTCTCCAACATGTCTTTCATAAAGATCATCCGCTTTTTCAAGCTTTGTACGGTGAATTTCAAGCTCATTGGAGAAATGGCATACGAATGAGCGTCGTCCTCCGCTTATATAATCAAAGCGAGCAAGGCCTCCAAAGAACAAGGTTTGACCTTCATTTAGCTGATATACCTTTGGTTTAATTTCCTTTTTCGGTGTGATAATTTTCAGATCCCTCTTATCTACATAATGGGCCATTTGGTGATGATTAATAATCCCTGGCGTATCGACTAAGGACTTTCCGTCTGAAAGAGGGATTTCAATCATATCTAACGTTGTTCCTGGGAAATGAGAGGTCGTAATCACATCCCCTTCTCCAGTAACCTCCTTTAAGATACGGTTGATAAACGTTGACTTTCCTACATTCGTGCAGCCAACAACATAGACATCCTTGCCCTCACGGTATTCCTCGATGGCTTCCGTGACTTCCTTCACAAAATGACCCTTCGCCGCACTAACGAGGAATACCTCCTTCGGTTTCAGCCCCAGCTCCTTTGCTTCTTGCTTCATCCAATGGATAAGCTTATTAGGCTTCACAGAAGCAGGCAGCAAATCAACCTTGTTGCCGATTAATAGAATCGGATTATTACCGACAAAGCGATGCAGTCCTGGTAGCCAACTTCCGTTAAAATCAAAGATATCCACAATTTTCACGATCAGTGCATCTCTTTTTCCAAGTTCATTTAGGATTTTTAGAAAATCACCGTCCGTAAGATTGACGTCCTGCACCTCGTTATAGTGTTTTAGACGAAAACATCTCTGGCAGACAATATCCTCTTTTTCTAATGAAGATTTAGGCGCATAGCCAATTTCATCCTTATTCTCCGTTTGTATTTTCACACCACAGCCGATACAAATATATTGTTCACTCAATGACTAATCCTCCCACACAAGCATTCCTTTTTTCCGAAACCAATTGAGTATTCGTCTTTCAATCATGCGATTAAACCTTGTCCAAAAACCGTCCGTAGAAGCAACTGGAACAACCAGAATCGTCTGGAACCCGCTGCGATTCCCGCCAAGGACATCCGTTAGAAGCTGATCTCCAATTACAACGGTTTCCTCTTTTTTCAAGCCCATATCGGCCACTGCTTTTCTGAAGGCCTTACCAAGTGGCTTTCTCGCTTGAAAGATAAAGGGAATCTTTAGTGGATCAGCAAAAGCAGCTACCCTCTCTCGATTATTATTCGACACAATCGTGATTCGAATGTTCTCCTTATTCATCTCGTCAAACCACTCGATTAATTTTGGCGTGGCATTTGGGCGATCCCATTCGACCAAAGTATTATCTAAATCCGTAATTATTCCTTTTATTCCTTTTTCCTTTAAACTCTTAGGTGTTATTTGAAAAATGCTTTTCACATGTTGATTTGGCAAGAATTTTCTTAACAAGTAGGACACCTCATTTTCATCGGCAAAAAAGAGCCTTTTCATTCTAACATTACCAATTCTAACCGTTAAATCAAGAGGAGTGCAAGCAAGGATTCTTACTTGGAGCCATCCTTACTTACAATTCTTATTGCGATCTTGTACCGCCTTATACGTACGCGTTCACTAAGTTACTCGTACCGAGTAAAACCCGTTCACACGTACGTATAAGGCTAAAAATTAGACTGAAAACAATTTTCTACAACATGAAGTCGGGTATCGTCTAATTCCGTCGAAAAATGAACTATATCAGTGGTTTTAGAAAAACTTTTCGACACAGTCACCTTCTTTTCAACAGCTGTGGATAACTTTATTCACATTTTCCCCATTGAACTATCACGTTTTACACTCTTTATAAACATATTAATCACAGTTTATCCACGACGGATTGTGGATAACAAGAACGGTTGTTCTACCACTATTTTTTTGTTAGAGTAAGATTACACAAAAGCAAACTACATTATATGTATGGTTTTTCTTGTTTAGAACCTTTTTTGACAAGGGAGGTGAATTCTGACATGAGGAAGCTGTCAGATGACTTACTATTAGAATCTTATTTCAAAGCAAAAGAGTTAAACTTGAGTTCAGACTTTATCCTTCTTATTGAAACAGAAATTCACCGACGTGCATTGTCACACAAAATTAAAGCATCCTCGTAATTGTTATTGCCCCAAAGGGGTTTTCTTTTTGCCTTCCATCCCATTCAGTCTTGAAATTCACCAATTATTTCACCAACTTTTACCGCTCTTGGTGTATCGCTATCATGGCGTGGTACGAAAGAATGCTCATCAAAAAGGAGAACAACGGTTGATCCAAAAGTAAAATAGGCCATTTCCTCACCTTTTTGTAAATATTCACCACTATAGGTCGTTTCAATCGAGTTCACAAACATCGCTCCGACTTTAACGATGGCTGCTTTACCGAAAGGATGCTCCAACTCCGTAATCTTTCTATAGTTTTTTGATAGTGCTTCCCTTCCATACTTTAGTCCATATTGATTAACCGGATACGATTTGCGTCCCAGTGTCCATTGCCCTATCACCTTGCCAGAGAACGGGCTGTGGATACGGTGATAATGGCTTGGACTTAAATAAAGGAGAACATAGGTGCCATTCGT
This sequence comes from Bacillaceae bacterium UBA7792, assembly GCA_002480735.1. Classification (GTDB taxonomy): domain Bacteria; phylum Bacillota; class Bacilli; order Bacillales; family Cytobacillaceae; genus Robertmurraya; species Robertmurraya andreesenii. The sequence continues at coordinate 4,083 of DLCS01000051.1, forward strand.
ATAGTCATTCGCCTTCTCGATACTGCCTAGCATATCTACTAAGGAATAGGACTTCCCTTTTATTTGAAGGGTTAGGTCAGGGGAAACCTTCCCTATATCCTCAAGGACTGCATCAACAGGGCTCACCACTGAGTGCGAATGTTCATCAATGAACCGTACGTCATCCTTAAGCCTTCGAATAAAAAAATCATGCAGCGTTGAAAACTCGTGCAAGGATTGAGCCATTTCTTCCTGATTGATTTGATATACTCTTGCAAAGGACGGAATGACCAGTCGACTCAGACGAGATTGGGCAAATTTTTTTAATAGATAGGAGCTCCACCTCCCATTGGTTAGTTCAATTAATGCACGATAAATAGATTGAAGCAAGCTAGATTCCTCCAATTGAAATATTCTCTTTACGAACACGCATATTCCCATTAAAATTAAATATTATTAACAATAATATGTACTTATGCTTTCCCTTCCCCATTTGAAAGGAGTGAGGGTGTTGTTTCTATTGGATGTCTTTGATCAAACGATCAAGAAATTGAAAGCGCAAATGGCAAATATAATTACTTTAACAAATCTGTCTCTTGGAAGCTTTGCGATCATTCAAGGGTTAAAAGGGAATTTAAATCTTAGCCTCCTACTCATATTTATTGCTGCACTTGCCGACCGTTTTGATGGGATGGTTGCTCGTAAGCTTAACATTGAGTCAGAGCTTGGAAAGCAATTAGATTCCATGAGTGATATTATATCATTTGGCGTTGCTCCTGCACTATTAATTTATCAAGGAATCTTATTTGAATTTGGGGCACCTGGGGCTTTTTTTACAGTTCTGTACATTGGCTGTGGAGCCTTCCGTCTTGCTAGATTTAATATTACTGAAGGAAATGGTTATTTTACGGGACTACCTATTACCGTAGCAGGCTGTATTGCTACTTTTAGTTTCTTTTTTATTCCTTATTCTTCACCACAGGTCTTTATTTATATCATGATCATTCTTTCATTCTTAATGATTAGTCCGTTTAAGATTAAAAAAATGTAGCAAAGCAGGGATAACAGCACCTTATAGAGGGGTGCTGTTTTTCTTTATTTAAAAAATCCATCACAGGTTCCGCTAAACAAAGTGTTCGGAAATATTTTCCTGAGCTAAATATTACTCGGACAGACAAAAACAACCTACCTGCTTCATAGGTATTAGTTATAGGCGAAAGTCTTAATAGCGGGGGTGTCGACATGTCAGGAATTCTAACTGCGTTTGGGATTTTAGTTAAAGAGATCATCTTTCTTGTCTCATATGTAAAGAACAACGCCTTTCCTCAACCATTGTCGCCTGAGGATGAAAAGAAGTATCTACGGCTAATGGCCGAGGGGGATGGTCATGCCCGAAATATGCTGATTGAGCATAACCTAAGACTCGTCGCCCATATTGTAAAAAAGTTTGAAAATACTGGTGAGGATGCTGAAGACCTAATCTCCATTGGAACCATCGGTTTGATAAAAGCGATTGAAAGCTACTCTGAAGGAAAAGGAACGAAGCTCGCCACCTATGCGGCTCGGTGTATAGAAAATGAGATCCTCATGCACTTACGGGCTTTAAAAAAGACAAAAAAGGATGTTTCTCTCCATGACCCGATAGGACAGGATAAGGAAGGGAATGAAATCTCCCTCATTGATGTACTCAAGTCCGACTCTGAGGACGTCATTGACACGATTCAATTAAATATGGAGCTTGAGAAGGTGAAGGAGTATATTGACGTCCTCGATGGACGGGAAAGAGAAGTGATTGTAGGCCGCTTTGGCTTAGATCTTCAGAAGGAAAAAACGCAGCGAGAAATTGCTAAGGAGCTAGGAATATCAAGAAGCTATGTATCCAGAATTGAAAAAAGAGCGCTCATGAAAATGTTCCACGAATTTTACCGGGCTGAGAAAGAGAAGAAAAAGAACGGACCTAATTTATAGAATTGAACCGAGAATAAAAGAAGCATCCCTAAATTGGAATGCTTCTTTTCATTCATATAACAGACTTAGTCTACACTGACCTCTGCTGCCACAATACAACCAATGGTTCCGCAAATAATAAGCCCCATCACGATTGAGAACATTCGTCCACACCCCTTTGGAATATTCCTGCTAACCTAAATTTACCATATACCCATAGTAAATAACTTGATGGGATGTGAACTTTTTAGGACTTTTTCTAGTGGCAAGCATATACCCTGTGAAAAATCCTTATTTCCCTTTCTTTTTCCGAAAGGGAAGGGTAAGCAATAGGACATTTAAATACATAAGGTTCACCCCTAACTCCTTCGAAGTGTTAGGTGGAATCTGTCTCCACCCAGAAAATAGCTGTTCTTCCTTGAATAAGATAAATCATCATTAAGCCCACCTTTCCTTTTATATTTGTGAAAATTTAAAATTAGAGCAATCGATGTACAGAATAAGCACGCAGCTTATTTTCTTCGTAAGCCTCTCTCACCATTTGATCGCGAAGAGCTTCCTCAGCAGAAATCTTTCTAGTTTTAATCGTAATCGTAAAAAATAGAATATTTAGGGTCATATCTATCACCTCCTTTAAAAGTAATTTGTTTTGGGCACAAAAAGGCCGTAAAGAATAATCTCTACGGCCAAAAAAGTGCACAAAAAGCCGCAGGGCACATTTCTCCCTGCGGCTTGAATGCATAAAAGTCAATAAAAACTATGCGATCCATTCCTTATAGGTCGAATGTGAAAATAAACAATATGAATTTGTGAAAGCCTTCAGTACAATTCCATTAGTCAACATCATTTTCCTCGACCTCCTTTTAGAATATTTCGCTTACAATGGTAATTATAGCCACTCAAACTAAAATTGTAAACCTTTTTCTACCTATTTTTCTAAATAATTCTTTCGACAATTTTCATTACAAGGGTTGCTGAGTGCAGAGCCGCCTTGTCTAAAAATTGATCAAAGGATACATCTGATTCCTTCCCAGCGATGTCCGATAAGGAACGAATAACAACAAATGGAGTTCCAAACTGATGCGCAACCTGAGCGATTGCAGCGGCTTCCATTTCAACGGCCTGAAGGTTCGTAAATTTGTCCTTAATGAAATCGACACGCTCGGGATCGCTCATGAAGGTATCTCCTGTAGCGATTAACCCCTTTACAACCTGAATTCCCTCGATTTCTCTTGCGGCCTCCTCCGCAATTTTCACTAACTCATGATTTGCTTCAAATGCGGGTGGAAGCTGGGGTACCTGCCCATATTCGTATCCAAATGCTGTGACATCAACGTCATGATGACGTACCTCTGAAGATATCACCACATCTCCCACGTTCAGATTAGGATTGTAGCCACCCGCTGAGCCTGTATTTACGACATATTCAGGCTTATATTTTTCAAGGAGAATGGTCGTAGACATCGCAGCATTTACCTTTCCGATTCCGGAACGTAGCAAAATCACATCTTTGCCATTCATTTTTCCGCTCGTATATTCACAGCCAGCAATTGTTTCAACCGTCTTCTCTGTCATATGGTCACGTAGGATCGTTACTTCCTCTTCCATTGCTCCAATTATGGCAATCTTCATGTTGTTACCTCTTTCCTCATTCTATATTTATTGGTCCTATTTCTTTTTCTCTGGAACAGCCGCCAATTCTTCAACCTTTGTTGGTTTCCAGCCTTGACCGTCAACCCATTCAATGTACACCCGGTAAATTTGGTCTTTATTCTTTGTATAGACGGTGCCCACTGATTTATTCGGACCATTATTCCCTAAAAAATGAATCGTCATATTCTCCTTTGTCAATCCTGTACCATATGTGATCGCTTCAACCATTTCATCCCAATCGACCCCACTATAGACATTTACATGTTCACCCTGCTGTACGGTCCCGACTGGCTCCCAAGCTGGATTAACGATCGTTCGAATGACATTTGGTTCAGATCCACCTTCCGTAACAATCTTCTCTGCATCGACATTAGGAGCTTCTTCTTTTGTTGCTGAATCCTCTTTCTCCTGTTCCTGAGGCTTAGTAGCTTCAGCTTCTTCGGCTTCCTCTTCTTGGTCGGTCATAACCTGCTTAGAGTCCTTCTTCTCTTTTTCATCAGAGGTAGAGTTCTCTTGTTGCTCTGTATCTGGCTCCTTTTGCTTTGCCGATTCCTTATCATCATTTCCGAAAAAAATATTAAACGATACAATAATAATGAGTAATAATACGATCCCTATTAAACTATTTAGGATCACATCTTTCTTTCTTTTTTTCGTGCGTCGCACGATGCGAGATCCATCGTTTCCCCTACTCATGATTTTCCTCCTTAAACAAGATTTTGGTTCAAGCTTTCAATACTTTGTAAGGATGTCAACATTCTAACACGCATGAACCAAAACTTGAAGCAATATATACGTTTGAAGAAAATCCTCTTTATGAAGAAGCCTGGTCTTTGAGCTTTAAACTTTGGTCAAATTGGTAAAGCTCTTTGACCATATCGGCAAATAACGGGGTAACCGCCCCCTCAGCATCAAACACACCAAGATTCACCGTGACTAGTGCATATTTCGGCTTATCGAAAGGAAAATAGCCAGCAAACCATTTATTTAGAAGCTCCTGATCCCCTTCAAAAAGGCCTGTTTCCGCTGTACCGGATTTTCCTGCGACTTCATAGGGAAGGGATTGTAGGCTCCTTCCTGTTCCCTTAGGGTTAACCACGACCTCTCGCAGCAACTTTTGAAGCTTCATCGCAGTATAAGGTGATATCGAGTCGCTAGCAAGCTTCTTCTTTCCAAAGGGCAATAAGGATGTTCCGTTCTTATATTCAATCCCTGTTACGACCCTTACCATTTCACTTTTTCCACCCTTGGCAATGGTCGAAATCATATTAGCCACTGCGAGGGGCGTTACTCGCACTTCATGCTGACCAATTCCCGTCATAGCGACGAAATTATCATCCTTTTTCGCAGCTTCCTCAAGAAACACGCGACCGGAGTTCTCGTCTGCTAGCTGTTTGAATTGGTCAAAATGATAAACATCCCCTTTCCAGCCAACGGGGCCCAAAATAGACAATTTTTCCGCATATTCCTCAATTATATTTTCATCCATTTTCTTTAGTTCCTTTGCCAAGGTACCAAAGGTATTGTTACAGCTTTGAGCAAAGCTTTCCTTGAACGTAAGGAATCCATGCTGGTAATTTGGATCATCTGTTCCAGCGATTGTTTTGTTACAGTCAAACTCCCTTGTTGCATCATCTAACTCATGTTCAATGGCAGCAGCAGCCACTACAGTTTTAAATACTGATCCAGGTATATGCTGGGTGGTCATCATATTATGAATCCCTTTTTCATCAAAAGGGGCATTCTTGTTAATCTTCGGACGTGAAACCATTGCCAGAACAGAATTGGATTCGATATCTAAAAGGACGAGGCCTCCATTTCCGATCCGATGCTTGTCAACCAGCTCCTCTGCCAATTTCTGCAGGTCCTTATCAAGGGTAGTTCGAATATTCACGGGATAGAAAGGATTCGCTGGCTCCACATATTTCACATGAATTCCAAATAATGGGCCACCTCTGCCATCAACATGATAGACGAGCTTTGATTTCCCATCAGGGAGCAGAAACTCATCGAAGCTTTTTTCAAGGCCGGTGAGACCCACGATCGTCTCAGCTGGCAACTCCTTATTTGGATATCGTTTTTTTAAGACCTGATCGTTTTGTCCGGTTATTCCCACTAACTGTTCTGCCAGCGTGTCGGTCAAAGTATATTTCTTTTCAATTGCAAACACTCCAGGAATCTCCAGTTGATTGATCTGTTTCATCTCACTCTCCGATAGCTCAACAACCTTTGGTCGCCCAAAAGCGAAGGGCTCCTTTGCCTTCTCAAGGGATTGAAGAATCTCAAACTTTGGGACCCCGATAATATTGGCTATTTTTTCAACATCCCAATCCATGTTTTTTAAAAAGGGAAAGAGAACGAGCACATTCATTTTC
>DLCS01000051.1:10181-15230 GCA_002480735.1 Bacillaceae bacterium UBA7792
CCATTCATTTTCTTATGGACCAATGATTCCCCATTTCGATCCAGAAAGCTACCTCTGCCATTATCAATGATCATTTCCTGTGACCGCTGCCTAACACTAGCTTCTAACAGATTCACACCACGCTCTGAGAAATTTTCAGTAGCGACCAGCTGAAGCTGAACAAGACGGGCAATCAATAGCGAAACGGTGAATAAACATAATGATAAAAAGACAATCGTTCTTTTCCTCCACATAAAAAAACACCTCGTCAAAAGTGTTGACGAGGTGTTAGGATTTCAAACGGTTTCGCTTATTTTATTTTTATAATTCGAACGTTCATATCGCCACCAGGAGTATGGACAACTACTTCCTCATCCACTTTTTTGCCAATCAGGCTTTTTGCGATCGGTGAATCGTTGGAGATTTTGCCTTCAAACGGATCCGCTTCCGCACTACCTACAATCGTATAGGTTTCTTCTTCCCCATCAGGAAGCTCTTTGAACGTTACGGAGCTACCAAGTGTGACAACATCGCCGGAAAGTTCGTCTTCGCTAATGATTTTCGCATTGCGAATCATATTTTCAATCGTTGTGATCCGCCCTTCTACAAAGGCCTGTTCTTCTTTTGCTGAATCATACTCAGAATTCTCTGATAAGTCACCGAAGCTTCTTGCAATTTTAATGCGTTCCACAACTTCTTTTCTTTTTACTGTTTTAAGATGTTCTAATTCTTGTTCTAGTTTTTCCTTCCCAGCCAATGTCATCGGGAATACTTTTTCTGTAGCCAAAATCCTTCACTCCTTCTAGTTTCACAACCCCCATTATAGATTGTGTATGTATATTCTTAATAATAAATACGCATTTACAATTTCGTAGATGCAGAGGAGCGCGCCCTCACATTTGGGGCGCGCAATTGTTAGACTTTTTAACAGGAGAATGTCCTATGAAAAGGATTTCACTCCTTATTATTTAATGCTTATTGTGTCACAAAAATGATTTTTGTTCAAGGATTGTTTGAATCTTTGTGACCATTAAATCAATCGCAACATGATTATGGCCACCCTCAGGTATGATGATATCCGCATATCTCTTTGTTGGTTCAATAAATTGGTTATGCATCGGCCTTACAACGTTTACATATTGATCAATAACCGAGTCAAGAGTTCTCCCCCGTTCCTTAATATCACGGGAAAGCCTTCTGATGATCCGTATATCAGCATCGGTATCAACAAAAAGCTTGATATCCATGAGGCTTCTTAAACGCTCATCCTCTAACACTAGAATCCCCTCAAGAATGATGACTTCCTTCGGCTCCACAAGAATGGTTTCATCCGATCTCGTATGAATTGAATAGTCATAAACAGGTTTTTCAATCGACTGATAGCGTTGAAGCAGCTTTATATGCTCATATAATAGGTCATTATCAAAGGCTAATGGATGATCATAATTCGTCTTTAATCTTTCCTCAAAAGGAAGATGACCTTGATCTTTATAATAGGAATCCTGCTCAAGCATGAGAATAGAATGTCCCTGAAAACGATTAATAATGGATCGGGTTACACTTGTTTTTCCGGAGCCTGATCCCCCTGTAACGCCGATTACAACCGGTTTACGCATACATTAAAGCTCCTTCCGCATCATGTCGTTCGGATAAACCGGATGATTCACCTTAAATTGAACAATTTGGAGTGGATGACGGGCCGCATCAAGTTCATTGCCATCTTCATCCCAAATTTTCTCAATGACCTGTGTGAAATTGGAAATTTTCGGACCAAAAAACTCAACCTCCTGACCAGGCTTGAAATGGTTGCGCTGTTGGAGTGTCACCATCTTTGTTTCTTCATCGTAATCTAATACTAAGCCGGCAAAGTCGAATTTTGTCTTCTTACTATGATTGCCAAACATTTGCTCTTTATAGCCTGGAATACCCTCAAAAAACGCCGGTGCAGTGTCACGGTTTGCACACTTATCCAGTTCCTCCAACCACTCTTGCTTAATTTGAAAGTTCTCCGGGTCGGCACAATAAGCGTCAATTACTTTGCGATAGACACTAACGACTGTAGCAATATAATGGATGGACTTCATCCGTCCTTCGATTTTTAAGCTATCAATTCCTAGCTCAATCATGCGAGGAATGGATTCGATTAGCTTCAAATCCTTTGGGCTCATTGCGAATGGGGCATCCCCCTCTGAGAAAAGAGAAACCTCATCATCACCCTCAAGCTTAAATAAGTCATAGTCCCAACGACAGGATTGACAGCAGCCCCCACGGTTGGAATCTCGGGCAGTCATATGGTTACTCAAGGTACAACGTCCAGAATAAGCTATGCACATAGCCCCATGGATAAAGGTCTCAATTTCTATATCCACCTTTTCCTTCATTTCTCTAATTTCTTCCGCACTGGTTTCACGGGCAAGCACGACCCGTTCTAGACCTTCTTCCTTCCAGAACTCTACGGCCTTCCAATTGGATAGAGATTGCTGGGTACTTAAGTGCACCTCAATTTCGGGAGCAAGTCTGCGACAGGTTTCAATGATTAGGGGATCCGCCACAATAATCCCATGGATTCCCGCTTCCTTTAGACCAAGAATATAATCCTCAAGACCGTCAATATTCTCATTATGGGCAAAAATATTGGTTGTCACATAAATCTTTGCACCATACTGCTTCGCAAATTCGACGCCTTCTTTCATTTCAGCAAATGTAAAGTTATCAGCATTCGAGCGTAATCCGTACTCTTGTCCACCAATAAAAACAGCATCTGCACCATACTGAACAGCAATTTTTAATTTTTCCAGATTCCCCGCTGGAGCAAGTAGTTCTGGTTTTTTCACAATCACACGTTTTCCATCGACAATTTTTGAAATACGATCCTGCATTGTTGTTGTCATCAGTGAACCTCCTTTATTTCTTGATTCTGCAAAATTTTGTTGTAGCTCCATATTCCGCCTTATGCGTATGGGCTCACTAAGTTGCTCGTACCGAGCAAAACACGTTCACTCCATACACATAAGGCTAGTAAACTGTTTCTTTAAAGAAGAACCCAGTATCCAGCTGACGATTGGCTGGTTGAATTTTTTCAATTTCCTGCAATAATTCATCTTTTTCATCTTCATAGCGATCTGGATCTGTTACACATAAATCAATCGCTTTTCGATAGAGCTTTGTAACCGTCTCAATATATTCAGGTGATTTAAGAATCCCATCAATCTTAAAGCAATCGATCCCCGCCTCTAGAAAATCCTGCAGCTCGTCTATCATACAAATATCATTCGGGCTCATGATATGAGTCCCATTGGAATCTTCAAAGATTGGATACTTATTGTTTCGCTCCTTATCATGGAGAAACATATTTTTATTCTGTTTGCGATTCTCCACCTCTAGTACCTTGCCTTGATATTCAAAATAATTTCCTAGAAGCGAGCGCTTGGATTGGAACATGGCCGACATCCCGTGTACTTGGATTTCAATTTCCACTTCAGCGTGCTCTTTGATCTCAACAACCGCATCCATGCTAATCTCTCTAGCCAACACGGCACGCTTAGCGCCTTTTCTCCCCCAATAGTTACAATGATACCAGTTAGTTGCCGTCGTTTCTGTGCTCCAGTGCAGCTTGAGATCAGGTACGACCTCCTTCGCAATCATTAATACGGCAGGATCACCAAAAATAACGGCATCTGCATTGACCTCCTGAACAAACTTTAAGTAATCATAAAGTTCTTCGATCTTTTCATTATGAAAAATCGCATTCACTGCCACATAGACCTTTCTGCCTTTGGAATGGGCAAGCCCGATTGCCTCTCTTACCTCATCTCTCGAAAATTCCCCTGCAAGTCTTAATCCATAACGTTCTTCTCCAACCACAAATGCATCTGCACCTGCATTGCATAAAGGAATAATATCTTCAACCTTTGTAGGTGTTACTAACAATTCTGGTTTATTCACATTTGTCACCTCTTTTTACTTATTGCCACTCCATCTCCAACAGGTAAAATCACTGTTTGATAATCGGGATGACCCATCAACCAGTGATTATATTCATCAATCTTCCTTACGAGACTCCTGATGCGTCTGTTGTCAATTTCAGGCTCACACACAAGCCCTTTAAATAATACATTATCTGTGATAATGAGACCATGATCTGATAGGTACTTAGAATAAATCTCAAAAAAGCGTTTATATTGTCCTTTGGCTGCATCAATAAAAATTGCATCAAATGGAGCAAAGCCCTCCACTAAATCAACTACCTCAAGGGCATCCCCTTTAATAAGGTGGATTTGGGTCGACTTATCAGCTATTTGAATATATTTTTCTGCTGTTGTATACCGCTCGACATCTCTTTCAATCGTAACGATCTGACAATTCGGTAATGCATCAGCCATTCTTAAGGCAGAGTAGCCAATGGCCGTTCCAACCTCTAGAATCGATTTCGGGTCTTGAATACGCAGGATTTGGAGCATGGCCTCTATCCCGGTTTTTTCCATAATAGGAACATTATTTTCACTTGCATCCATTTCCATACGCCTGAAGAGCTCCGATCTCGCTGGTATCAACCTTTCAATATAGTCCTCTATACCGCCGTTCATTTCGTTCACCTCATGATCTATTTCAAAAAGGTGTTCACCAATTTGACTATTTTAGCACAAAAAATCGGGGAGTGCGAATTAAAATCATTCCCCGAATTAACAATTATTGGATGTACTCCGCTTTCTTTTGATTATGCTCCTCTAATGTTTTCGAAAAGAGCACCTCTCCAGATGACGTGGCAAGGAAATACATGTAATTTGTTTCAGCTGGATGCAGGGCAGCTTCAATGGACGAGATGCCTGCATTAGCAATTGGTCCTGGAGTTAATCCTTTATTTTTGTAAGTATTGTACGGATCGTTAATCTCCAAATCCTTGTATAAAACCTTCTCCTTATGCTTTCCTTGCGCATAAAGAACGGTTGGATCTGTTTGCAAAGGCATTCCAGCATCGATACGGTTATAAAATACACTGGCAATTTGGTCTCTTTGCACCTGCTCAGTTGCCTCTTCCTCAATCAATGAAGCCATCGTCAGAAGCTGATG
>DLCS01000090.1:0-200 GCA_002480735.1 Bacillaceae bacterium UBA7792
CCGTTTTGGATGACTTTGTCGAGAAAATAATCGAACATCCATTCGTTTATTTTGAACCGAATTTTCGACCGAAATTTGCAATCTCCCTAGATGAAGATCCTCATTTGCCCCGAATCTAAGTCCCAAAACAGGATTTTCACTCATTGTCTGAAATTAAAAATCACAGAATACTAATTCGTATCCTGTGACTCCTCTAACCG
>DLCS01000090.1:406-5836 GCA_002480735.1 Bacillaceae bacterium UBA7792
CGATTAACAAATAACAGCCATGCTTTACGCTTCGATTGCGGATCCCTTCCCTTGTTCCTGCGAGCTGAAGCTGTTCTACAAGGGTTGGCTGCTCCTTCATCGACACCCCGATAAAGACCATTCCGACCGGCTTCCCCTCCTGTTCAGTTGGCCCTGCAACACCAGTGAAGCTAATTCCAATATCTGCCTGCATAAGCTCTCTTACATTCACGGCAAGCTCACTAGCACACTCAGCACTAACAACGCCCATATGATCGATGGTTTCCTTTTTCACTTTAAGAACACGATTCTTCACCTCGGTGGCATAGCAGACGACTCCACCTTTAAAAACATCACCAGCCCCGGAAATCGAAGTGATTTCCTGCTGGAATAGGCCACCTGTCAAACTTTCCGCACAGGCAATCGTGAGATTACGTTTCCGTAGCAGCTTAAATAGCTCGTTCATTAAAGAGGTGGAATTATATCCGTAAAAGTATTGCCCTACCCGGGAAAGAATTTTCTTTTCCGTCTCTTCGATAAGCTGGTTGGCAAGCTCCTCCGTTTTTTCCTTGGCCGTCAGTCTTAGAGTGACCTCCCCATCTGCTGCAAGTGGAGCGATCGTCGGGTTCGCTTGAGCATCAATTAAATCTTCAATCTCCGTCTCAAGCAGGGATTCACCAATTCCAAAAAAACGTAGAACACGAGATACGATTTTATCATTTGTGTGGAGAAGCTCCAAAATCGCTTTCTCTCCGTAGGAAAGATACATGGGCTCCATTTCCTTCGGTGGTCCTGGCAACAGCATATAGCTTCTCCCTTGAACCTGCAGGAACATTCCTGGAGCCATTCCATGATCATTTGGGAGAACGGTAGAATCTTCAAGAATGAATGCCTGTTTGCGATTGTTTTCCGTCATCTTTCGTTTTACTTTTTTAAAAAAGCTTTCAATAGAGCGAAGCGCTTCTTCATCATAAACTAACCCTTTCCCAAGATGAGAAGCAATGGTCTCCTTTGTTAAATCGTCCTTTGTCGGCCCTAATCCGCCAGTAAAAATAATCAGGTGCGCACGACTCTCTGCTATCTCAATGGCTTTTGTCAATCTCTCCGAATTGTCCCCTGCAACCGTATGATAAAACACATTCACGCCGATGTTTGCAAGGTGCTTGGAAAGAAACTGTGCATTCGTGTTCACTATTTGCCCGAGCAAAAGCTCTGAACCTACTGCAATTATCTCTGCATTCATCTAAAAACCCCTTGTCATGCCCATTCTATTTCGAATTCACAAACACATGTTTGTTCTTAACAAAATAATCCCATCCAGACCAAATCGTAAAGAAGGTTGCAACCCAAAGCGCGATGGTCGCAAATGGAAAGGATGCCAATTCAAAGATGGTATTATGTAACAGCAGCGCAGAAATAGCAACGATCTGTGTCCACGTCTTGATTTTTCCTAGCATATTAGCTGCGACAATCTCACCTTCACCAGCAAGTATGGCTCTAAGTCCCGTAACAGCAAACTCCCGACTAATAATGATGATCACTAGCCATGATGCAGCCATCCCTAGCTCTACAAGGACAATTAAAGCAGCTGACACCAACAGCTTATCTGCTAAAGGATCTAAGAATTTTCCTAGGTTTGTAACTAAATTGTATTTACGAGCATAATGCCCATCAATCCAATCGGTTGTGGATGCCAGAATAAAAATTAACGCACCGACAAAATGGGTAACCGGGAGAACTGCTCCAAACAGCTTCATTTCCCCCCAGGAAAATGGATACAGCATCACAATGAGAAAAATAGGAATTAATAGGATTCTTGAAACGGTAATTTTATTTGGCAAATTCATTATTTATCCTCCACTTGTCTTGGTTGAATATCTATTTATTTGACTGTATTTCGTACGTAAATATTGCTTCGATAAGAGCTTATAGTTAAGTGAAAAATAGTCACCAAATTGATGACTATTTAGTGAAACGAATGGTAATATTCTGGGTAACTTTTTCACCAGGTGGAATCGCATACTCCAGCTTTTGATCATTCACATAGATTTCTGTGTCAGTTGCTTTACCGATCTTAATTTCGGCTTCTGTTTCATTTGTTAAATCCTGGGTATTACTATCGGTTTCGCCTTGCTTTAACATTCCTTGGAAAAGGGATGATCCTTTGCCATCTTTAATATTAACCCAAGTTTCGCCAGTCGAAACCACCTTGAGAACAAATTTATCCGTATTTTTTAGCTCATAAACCGTATTTTTTCCTTTTGTTTCAATCACTGAGATCTCCTGCTGTACCGTTGATTCTTCCTCCGTGTCAGTAGAATCGTTCGGGTCCGTTACATCCGGATCTTCTGAATCCTTTGCTGGTTCCTCTTCTGGTTCATTCTTCTTGACATCTTCTCGAGATAAATTCTCGGACTGCTCATAGGATGTTCCCTCTTTATTGTTATTGATCGGTTCATTCCCATTATCATCTGCATACTTTGACCAAAAATACCAAATCACAGCGAGGGCGCCAATAATAAAGGCGATCACTAAAATTTTCGGAAGAATATCAAAAAACCTAGAGCTATTCCCAGAAAATTTCTTTCTCGATTGAACCCTAGAGAGCTTCTCAGGCAGATCCTCATTAAAAGTAGATGGAATTTCCGCTTTAAATTCTTCAAAAAGTTCTTCTGGATTTAACTCCAAAGCTTCAGCATATTGTTTGATAAAGGCTCGTACATAAAAAGGCCCCGGCATCATGCTGTAATTTCCTTCTTCAATCCCAAGCAAATATCTTTTTTGTATTTTCGTCACTTCTTGCAAATCATCTAGACTCATTCCCTTTTCGAGGCGAGTCTCTTTCAATCGATTCCCTAATTCCGTCAACTTGTAACACCTTCCTAAAAATCAAATCCTCCAAAATCAGAATTCGAAAACATATTATTTCTTTCAATGATTTCATAGGTTATTTCTTGTTCAGGATGATCTCTTAATTCAATGATATAATCGAAATCATCCATCGTATATTCGGTATTTTGAATAAAAATATCTGGATGCTCAACAACCTTCACTACTGGCATGCGCATGATTTCACGGACAAGCTGCCAATGAGCCTCATTCGCTCTTTGCGTAGAGACAACACCATCAATAATAAAAATATTATTATCGCTATACTCATCCTCTATTAACTTATTTCGTATCGTCTGTTTTAAAAGGGTTGAGGAGACAAACAACCATCTCTTGTTTGCAGAAACACTGGCAGCGACGATGGACTCCGTTTTTCCGACTCGCGGCATCCCTCTTATTCCAACAAGCTTATGCCCTTCCTTCTTAAACAATTCTGCCATAAAATCTACCAATAATCCAAGTTCATCGCGAACGAATCTAAAGGTTTTCTTATCATCTGCATCCCTTTGTATGTAACGACCATGTCGTACAGCCAAACGATCCCTTAGCTTTGGTTCACGAAGCTTGATTACTTTAATTGTATCCATTGTATGTAAAATAGACTCAAGCCTAACAATCTGCTCGAAAGTTTCGGCAAGGATCAATAAGCCACGGCGCCCCTCATCAACCCCATTAATCGTGATAATGTTGATCGATAACATCCCCAATAAGGATGATATATCACCAAGTAAACCAGGGCGGTTCTTTTGGATCTCATATTCTAGGTACCATTCTTTTCTATCCACTCTAATTCCTCCTAAAAATTAAGTGAGGATGTCTGATCAAAGGTGAACATTTGTAAATATATTGAGAGTAAGGTGAACTCAAAAGACATTTGTCTAGCCAATTTCACCAATTTAAGTTAAATGATCCTAGATTCTATAATAAAGGATTTGTATAGAATATGAAAGAAAAAACAAGCATAATCATATCCTCAAATAAGTTAGACGCAAAACATGCTCATATTGTTTCGAAAAAGCGATTGGAATGGTTATTCAAGAAAACTCACGGTTTGAGAATAGAGCCTTCGAAAACTAGAAAAAGAGAGGCATACCGCCCCTCTTTTTCTAGTTTTTATCTATGAATTACTACCATTGTTCTGTACTAATTTTACCATCACATTAGCAATCGCACGCTGCTCTTCTTCACTTGCAACAGACCATAGATCAGCCAATATTCTTTCTTGTTCATTCTTCGGATCTACCTGTTTTGCTAGATAATCTCCAACCTGGAAGGCGACATCAGAAATCACCTGCTGGTTCATTCCTTCAGTTTTCGCTTGGTTTAAGCGATCACCTAAAAAGTCCTTCCACTGATTCCAGTTTTCAAGTACAGACATGTAATAACCTCCTTAATTGTATTACAAGGTTATTTTGCTTACATCAGAACGAAAATATACACATTTTTTCATTTGTGTTGAAGAGCCCTTGCTTACGTATACCATCCTCCGTTAACAGGAATAATCTGTCCTGTGATGTAGGCTGCTTTTTCCGAAAGCAGGAAGGACACCACATCAGCAATATTTTCAGGAGAACCTAAGTGCCCCATGGGGATTTCTTCATTTAAGCTCGCAATGTCCTCTTCATTAAAAACGGTCATCATCGGTGTTTTAATGGCTCCTGGGGCCACCCCATTAACCCGAATTCCGTCAAGTGCGACCTCCTTGCTGAGCGCTTTAACAAAAGATAGCTGTGCACCCTTGACCGTGGAATAAGCTACTTCACACGCAGCACCTGTTTGTCCCCAAATGGAGGAGATTACAATGATATTACCGGCCCTCTTCTGCAGAAGCTTCGGCAGAAGTTCTTTTGTTATCAGCATGGGGCTGGTTACATGTGTCGTGACCAGCTCCTCCGCTTGCTCCCTTTCCAAGTCTACAAGTAAACCATAGTGACTCATTCCGCTATTATGGATGATCGCATCAATGGAAAAAATATTTTCAACCAACCGTCTATATCCATCTGGAGACGACAAATCAGCTTGAATGGGGATATATTCGCCATCATAGCTGGAAAGCTCCTCCATCAGTTTTTTTATCGAATCCTTATTTTGAAAATAATGCAAATAGAGGGAGTAGCCTTCCCTAGCTAATTGTAGACAAATGGCCCGACCAATTCCCCCGCTTGCCCCGGTAACAAGAGCGTATTTTTTCATCTCTCCATTCTCCTTCTATCTATTTTCTCACGGAAAAAAGCGTCATTAAGACGCTTTTTTCTTCTTTGGCAGTACCTGGCAAACTGAAAAACGCTCCTCTGAAATGAATTCCTTTGCAACCTTGTTGACATCCTCTAATGTTATTTGCTCAAGCGTAGGAACGACATCAAATAGGTTCATCTCATTAAAGGCATAGCGTGTAAATTGGTTGGCAATAAACTCAGGAGAGTTGACAGCACGGAGAAAGCTACCTATTTTTTTCTTTTTCGTCCGTTCAAGCTCTTCCTTTGTAAGCCCCTTTTCCTTTGCTGCAAAAAGCATCCCCTTCAACAGTTCCACTAATTTTTCAGGATCCCGTGTGTCGCCGCC
>DLCS01000090.1:5950-26976 GCA_002480735.1 Bacillaceae bacterium UBA7792
CGCAAAGCCAAAGCCCTGCTCCTGAGTGTATTCATAGGAAAAGGAATCATCAATCAAGCCAAGCTCATATAATTTATCATAATTGGCTGAGCTTTTCCCAAAAAGCATATCTAACAGCATATTGGTTGTTAATTCGTTCTTAAGCATTTCAGTCCCACTTTGCTGATCGTAGAGTGCCTTTATCCCAATGAGGCATTTCGGAGTTTGGACATTCATCTCAAGCACCTTCTTCGCCTCATTCGCTTCCCTTATCTCGGGCTCGAACTTCCGTTTAATCTCAGGCTGAGCCTTGAACGGTTTCTTTGCTTGGTTGTCTTTTATTTGCTTCATGATTTTGTCCGGCTCCACAGGCCCGACCACAAAAAGAAGCATGTTGCTCGGATGGTAAAAGGTATGATAGCATTCATACAGCATATCTTTTGTAATATGCGATATCGACTCGATCGTTCCCGCAATATCAATTTTAACCGGATGATTTTGATAGAGATGTTCGATTAGCCCAAAATAAAGTCGCCAATCAGGATTATCATCATACATCGTACATTCTTGGCCAATGATCCCCTTTTCCTTCTCTACTGTCTTTTCTGTGAAATAGGGCTCCTGGACAAAATCCATCAACGTCTCCAAATTCAATTCCACATCTGAGGTACTTGAAAAAAGGTAGGCCGTCCTTGTAAAAGAAGTAAAGGCATTAGCGGAAGCACCCTGACGGCTAAACTGTTGAAACACATCGCCGTCCTCCTTTTCAAAAAGCTTATGCTCTAGAAAATGGGCAATTCCATCTGGTACCTTGACAAATTCATCCTTGCCTAATGGTATAAATTGATTATCAACAGAGCCATACTTCGTTGTGAAGGTAGCATAGGTCTTATTAAAGCCTTTCTTAGGAAGAATATATACCTCAAGCCCGTTGGATAATTTCTCGTGATATAGGTCCTCTTGCAATTGATCAAAAGTGATTTTCTCCATTACTGCGCCGCCTCCGTTCCCGTTAGGAAGTAAATCGTATCCAATTGAATCTTCTCCGATACTTTAATAATATCTTCCTTCGTTGCTTTATCCATTTCCTCCAACCATTCATCTAGAGAAATATTTTGATGGGCCACAACATTGTGATAGAGAACTTCAACAATCCCTCTAGCTGTATCTAGTGTTTCTAGAAACTGATTACGAATCACTGCTTTCGTCTGGCTGAGCTCCTGATCAGAGAAATCTCCCTTTTTCATAGCTGTTAATTGCTCTTTTATGATGGTAACCGCTTGCTCATAATTCTTATGGTCAATCCCCGACATCACCATCATCAATCCCTTATGACTTTCGAGTCGACTGGCAGCATAGTAAGCCAAACTCGCTTTTTCACGCACATTGATAAAGAGCTTTGAATGAGCAAACCCTCCATAAATTCCGTTCATCACCTGAAGCGCAAAATAATCCTCGTCCCCATACACCACATTTGTCCGAAAACCA
The DNA here is from genome assembly GCA_002480735.1 of Bacillaceae bacterium UBA7792. Lineage (GTDB taxonomy): Bacteria > Bacillota > Bacilli > Bacillales > Cytobacillaceae > Robertmurraya > Robertmurraya andreesenii. Next base: position 7,418 of record DLCS01000090.1, read on the forward strand.
ATATTTAATTTCCCTTGTTTCACATCCTGAACTTCCTGTATCTCTTGGACATCTCTTTTACTCGGGAGAATAACGTTTTCAAGGAGCTTTGGTTGGCGTGCATTCAATTGCAGCTTTTCGTTTACAACTGCTTTCACTTCCTCCTCGGATATATCCCCGATTACATAAAGATCGATCTCATCCTCAGCCATTGCCTTTTCGTAATAGGCAAATAAGCTTTCAGAGGTGATTTCATCTACAGAGGCCATATCACCATGAACATGCAGGGCATATTTCTCACCCTTGCACATTTCTTCCACTAGCCGGTTACTCGAATACTTCATCTTATCATCGTAGACAGACTGAATTCTTTGTTTTAGCGTTCTTTTCTCCTTTTCCACGGTGTCCTTATCAAAGGCTTGGTTGGTCACATTCGGATTCATCAAAATTTCGGATAAAAAATCGAGTGCCTTTTTTAACAATGGAGTTGGGTCAGATAAGAACTTTTCATTCGCCACCTCCATGGTAAAAGTGATCACATGGTATTCACCTTTTTTAGCCAAATCAACAAAAAGACTTGCACCATATAATTCATCTAAATAGGATCTCAAAACCGTTGATGTTGGATAGGCCTTTGCATTACTTTGCAGGACATATGGAAGTAAAGCCCGATGTGTCACATCCTCTTTACTCAATGGTGCCTTCATTTTCCAAACAAATGTATTCGTTTTATATTTCTCTGTCTTCACGATATGAAGCTTATAGCCTTTCATCTCATGAATCGTTTCCGTTACGACCGCCATTTTTGTTATCCTCCTTAGATTGCTTACTATATGTATATCGAAACGTAATCCTTAATATCATACCCATTATCATCAGCTGTTTTCGTTTTAGACTATTTTTTTCTGAAGCTTATTTCTCAAACATTCCACAATATGATATTAGTTCTACTATACATTGTGATTATTTTCCATATCAAGTTAAAAAGCCGATACAAGGTTGACTAAAATCAGACCATGTATCGGCTTTTATCATGCAAGGATGCAAGGCATCGACATTAATTATCTCTTCGATGAATCAAATGGCTCCCCAGCGGCTTTTGGTGCCTGTGAGGATTTTGAGAAAATGACGAGTGCAATCAATGTGACTACGTAAGGAAAAATCTTCAATAAAATTGGCGGAATAACCGCTAACTCTGGTATAACCTGTGAAACGTTCGCAATCGTACTTGCAAACCCGAAGAAAAGGGTTGCTCCTAAAATACCAAACGGTCTCCATTGTCCAAAGATTAAGGCTGCTAATGCAAGGAATCCAAGACCAGACACGGTTCCCGTGAACTCACCAGCATAAGTTAGCAGGATAATTGCTCCCCCAAGACCAGCAAAAGCCCCAGAGATCATCACGCCACTGTAACGAATCCTTCTAACATTGATTCCAGCTGCTTCTGCAGCTTGAGGAAACTCTCCACAGGATCTTAAGCGCAGGCCAAACTTCGTCTTATAAAGGATGAAGGTACTGACTAAGAGCACCAATAGTATGACCCATGTTGTTGCATATGTCTTCGTAAAGAATAAATCGCCAATAATTGGTATTTCAGAAAGGATCGGTACATCAAAAGGCGCAAAACCTGTTCTGATTCTGATGTTACCACTACCAGTAATATTTCTTGCTAAGAATACGGTCAGTGCAGCGGCAATCATATTAATCGCTGTTCCACTTATGACTTGGTCTGCACTTAAATTAATGCTTGCAAATGCGTGTAGTAGTGAGAAGAGCAGCCCAACTACCATCCCTACAAGAAGGCCGATCCAAAGCACTAATGAGTTATTTGATATCATATCTTGAAGATAGTGTACGGTAATAGCGGCAGCAAAAGCGCCCATAACCATCAGACCTTCAAGACCGATGTTGACGATTCCACTGCGTTCACTAAATAAACCTCCTAATGCTGTGATAAGAAGAGGAATCGTGAATAGGATTGCGTAAGGAAAAATCTGTTCAACTATCGTCCACATCTTAGGCTTCCCCCTTCTTATGTTCAGGTCTATTTGCCTTACTTCGCTTAACTTTATCAATGATACGATGAATAAGAACACTTGTTGCTGCAAAGTAAATGATGATGGCAATAATCGTGTTTGCTAACTCTGGTGGAATTTCCGTCATCGCATTCATGAAGCCTGTACCAGAATAGAGAATACCGAATAAAATAGCAGCAAAGAAAACACCTATCGGGTTATTCGCCCCTAACAACGCTACTGCAATTCCGTCATACCCTTGTGATGGAAGCAGGCCAATTTGCATACTTGAAGCATTTCCTGTATACAGTGCAACCCCACCTAGTCCAGCAAGAGCACCGGAGATCAGCATCGACAAAATGATATTGCGGTTCACTCGCATCCCTGCATACTCGGCTGCGTGTCGGTTAAATCCGACTGCCTTCAGTTCAAAGCCAAGTGTTGTTTTATCAATAATAAAAGCAATAATGATGACTGCAATGATCCCTAGAAAGATCCCATAGTTAATATAAGACCCGTCAAACATATCGGACAAAAATGGAGCCCTTAATGTGTATTCATCAGGTAATTTTTGTGACTCGGTTTCAAGCGAAGGTCCTTTAAAATATCCTGGCACAATGTAATAAACACTCCAGTAGGCAATCCAGTTCATCATAATCGTCGATACTACTTCATGAACATTGAATCGCGCTTTTAGGATCCCCGGAATTAACGCAAAGAGTGCACCAGCCAGCAGGCCGCCTAGTATCATTAGAATCAGCATTACGGGTCTCGAAAATTCGAACGTCAATGCGATTGCCGTAGCTGCAAGACCCCCAGCAAGCATTTGACCAGCCGCACCAATATTGAATAATCCCGTTCTGAATGCAAAAGCAACGGCTAACCCGGTGAATATTAAAGGTGTGGCGGTCGCCAGTGTATTCCCAATGCGCTCAATATTGATGAGTGCACCTTGTAACAGATAATTGTAGCCCTCGATAGGATTGCTTCCTATCGCAAGCATCAATAGCCCCCCAGCAATAAGCCCTAATAGAATCGCTATGATTGATACGATGGTGTTTCTCATACGCTTCTCTCCTTACTAATCCCCGCCATCATTAAGCCGACCTCATTTTCATTTGTCTCAGAGGCTTGGACGATCCCAACAAGTTCTCCATTGTTAATAATGGCAATTCGGTCCGAAAGTTTTAGCACTTCATCAAGCTCTAGTGAAACAAGCAAAACGGCTTTCCCTTTGTCGCGGTGCTCAATTAATCGCTTATGGATATATTCGATCGAACCAACATCCAGGCCACGAGTAGGCTGTACGGCAATCAGCAAGTCAGGATCTAGCTCGATTTCTCTACCAATAATCGCTTTTTGCTGGTTTCCTCCAGATAACGTTCTAGCTAGGGAAGCTCCACCTTCACCTGAACGCACATCAAAATTCTTGAAAATATTTTCAGCGTATGCTCGAATCTCACCAAAATTTAATAATCCATTTTTGGCAAACGGTCGCTTATTATAAACCTCTAATACCATGTTCGAATCTAGACGATAATCTAGTACGAGTCCACGCTTATGTCTGTCCTCTGGAATATGGCCAATTCCTTTTTCAATCCTATGGCGAATCGGGGCATTTGTAATATCCTCGCCATTTATAAGGATGTTCCCTGATTCTACCTTACGTAGGCCCGTAATTGCCTCAACAAGCTCGGATTGACCGTTTCCATCAACCCCTGCAATCCCGACAATTTCACCTCTTCTAACCTCAAGTGAAAAGTCCTTCAATGCCATTACCTTGCGATTATTTTTTGCAGACACAGAATCTATTTTAAGTACAGTATCCCCTGGTGTACTTTCTTTCTTATCCACTTTGAAATTCACGTGACGTCCTACCATCATTTCAGCGAGGCTTTCCTCACTCGCTTCCGCCACGTTGACCGTTCCAATTGATTTACCGCGGCGAATAACCGTACAACGATCAGCGACCGCTTTAATCTCTTTTAATTTATGAGTAATAATGATAATCGACTTACCTTCTTTAATTAGGTTTCGCATAATTTTCATTAATTCGTCAATTTCAGCTGGTGTTAAAACAGCTGTTGGCTCATCAAAAATAAGAACCTCTGCCTCACGATAGAGCATTTTCATAATTTCGACTCTTTGTTGCATCCCAACTGAAATATCTTCAATTTTCGCATAAGGGTCAACATTAAGACCATAATGTTTCGATAGTTCCTCAATTCTTTTCGCCGCTTTATCAATATCAAGAACCAAGCCCTTTAGCGGTTCACTTCCTAAGATGATATTTTCTGTTACGGTGAAATTTTCAACCAATTTAAAATGCTGGTGGACCATCCCAATTCCAAGCTGATTGGCCACATTTGGGTTTGTGATTCGAACTTCCTTTTCACGAACCTTAATAATTCCTCTTTCAGGTTGATACATTCCAAACAAAACACCCATTAATGTCGATTTTCCCGCGCCATTCTCTCCTAAAAGTGCATGAATTTCTCCCTTCTTCAATGATAGGGAAATATTATCATTAGCTACAATACCAGGGAATTCCTTCCTAATATTGAACATTTCAACAACATAGCTCATCCTAGCACACACCCTTTTTTAAGTGTCACTTCCATCTATAAATAGGGAGTCCCCTATCATGATAAGAAATCTCTAATTGTTAAGTAAATCATTCATTAATTTTTGTTTTTTTAAGAATTTTGCTATTACTTTCACTCTAATATACAAAAGAGACGGAATTTCCGTCTCTTTTGCTCTGGATTACTTGAATAAATCCCCTTGCTCAGCGGAAACTTCTATTTCGCCAGCCTTAAGCTTTTCATAAACTTCTTTCACTTGTTTAACTGTTTCATCGCTTAAGTTAGGGTTTTCTTCAGGTATTCCCACACCATCGTTAGCAGCATCATATATTAATGTTTCTCCACCAGGGAAATCCTTATTTAAGAATCGCTTAACCATATCAAAAGATGCATGGTCAATTTTCTTCATAGCAGAAGTTAGGATCACAGATTTATCGCCTTCGTAGATTCCATCAGCATATTGGTCTACGTCAACACCAACCATCCACACTTCTTTACCAGATTTCACACGAGTCTTCGCTTCGTTAATCGCTCCTACTCCAACACCACCTGCAGCAGCAAAGATGACATTCACACCTTTATCAAACATTTGGGCAGCAAGCTGTTGACCAGCAGCAACATTATCAAAGGATCCTTGATATACTACATTTTCTTTCTTAATGGTAATTTTTGTGCCAAGGTTTTCGTTTGCATATGCTACACCTTGTTGGAAGCCCCAGTTGAATTTTTGCACTGGAGGAATTTCCATTCCACCGATAAATCCAGCTTCTCCTTCTTTTAGCTCAAGAGCCGTTGCCACACCCGCTACGAAACCAGCTTGGTGCTCAGCAAAGAAGATCGAAACCGTGTTATCAGCAACAACGGGATCATTTTTTCCGTCATTTGGGCTACCATCAATGATGACAAAGTTTGCATCCTTATACTTGTCTTGTGCCTGGAATACAGCTGTTTCAAATTTAAATCCAGGAGTAACGATAAATTTATAGCCAGCATCGTAAAGGTTTCCAATTTCTTTTAAATAATCAGCTTCTGTCGTACCGCCTGGCTTCAGATATTTTTCTTGTACGCCAAGCTCTTTACTTGCTTGAAGAATTCCTTCCCATGTACCTTGGTTGAAGGATTTGTCATCGATCGTACCTGCATCAGTAACCATACCGACTTTTAGAGCGTCCTTTTTATCTTTACCGCCCTCAGCACCATTACCTTCATCCTTACCGCAAGCACTTAACAATGTTCCGGCCGCTAGTACAAGTGATAAAGCTAATCCAAATCTACGCTTTTTCAAGGTTTGTTCCCCCTATTTTTTTGATTTAGTAGAAAACAATTGATTCATCCCGTTTCACACTCTCTTTCTGAGTACATGGAAACTGAACTTATCGGCTCTAAAATAGTTAACAGAATAGAGAATCGGTTCATCCATTTCGTCATAATGCATCTGCTTTAAAACAAGCAAAGCAGTCTCAGGATCACACTCTAGTATGGATGAAATGCGTTCGTGATATCCGATTGGTTCGATTTCTGCAACTGCATAAGTAATTCTTCTCTGTGCTGTCTCATCTAGTATGTTAAAAAGAGATTCCCCATCATGTGAAAAGGTTTCCGGCATGATATTGTGTGGAACCTTATCAACACAATAGACGACTGGTTCCCCATTTGCAGTTCGAACACGTTCAATCACTACAATCTTCTCATCCTGTGCGCAATTGAAACGACGAACATCCTCCTCTGTAACATTTAGAGTATCAGAGCTCAAAAACTTTGTCCCCGGCTTCATCCCGACTTGAACAATCATATTCGTGACACTAATAAGTTGTTCAATTCCAGATGTGAACAGTGGTTTAGCGTTTACAAAAGTGCCCACGCCATGACGTCGGATAATTACATTTTCTTCTTCAAGAATACGAAGGGCTTCTCTAAGTGTCGCTCTGCTCACACCAAGTATCTTCGCTAAATCGAATTCTGATGGCAGCTGTTCCTTCTCCTTATAGATCCCTTTCTCAATATCTTGTTTGATCCGATCGATCACCTGTAAGTATAAATGTCTATTATCTGACTTGATGGACATTGCCCGCATCCTCCACTGCTTTTCTCCGAGACATCAGACCTCTGATGTATAATCATTCCTACTAATCGAAAATAATATACCATTTTTCCTAATATAAATAAATAGAGAATAACAAGATTTCAATAAAATTCCTTTGTTTTTAGTGAAAATTTGGTATACTTTTGTCAAAAAAGGGGAATGGTTCATTGTTATGAACCTCCCCCTATGATGTTGCTTCATCAGATGGCTTTTCTATTAAAACAGCCCTCGGCTTACTTCCTTCGTAGGGTCCTACAACTCCTCTTAGCTCCATCTCATCAATCAAACGGGCCGCTCTCGTATAGCCAATTCGAAATCTTCTTTGCAGCATAGAAACGGAGGCTGTCTGCATTTCCAAAATAAGCTCAACTGCCTGATCATACAGCTCGTCCTCAACTTCTCGCGTGGTTTCAGGAAGCTCATCAGGAATCATTTCCTCCTGATATTGTGCCTTTTGCTGATCAATGACGAAATCCACAATTTCCTCTACCTCATCATCTGAAAGGAAGGCACCCTGTACGCGAATCGGTTTAGATGCACCTACCGGTAAGAACAGCATATCTCCACGCCCGAGTAGCTTCTCCGCTCCTCCCATGTCCAAGATCGTTCTAGAATCTGTTTGTGAGGAAACTGCAAACGCGATGCGTGATGGAATATTAGCCTTAATCACACCAGTAATAACATCAACAGAAGGTCGCTGTGTGGCGATAATTAAATGAATTCCTGCCGCCCGTGCCATCTGGGCAAGACGTGTAATAGCGTCCTCAACATCTGAAGAAGCAACCATCATTAGGTCTGCCAGCTCATCGACAATCACCACAATATATGGAAGTAGCGGCTGCATCCCATCTTCTTCGGCATTGTGACGTCTTACATGTTCATTGTAGCCTTCAATATTTCTCGTTCCTGTATGTGAAAAGAGCTCATAGCGTCGCTCCATCTCACTGACAACCTTTTGCAATGCCTGAGAAGCCTTTTTTGCATTTGTGACCACAGGTGCCAGCAAATGCGGAATGCCATTGTAGACATTTAGTTCTACCATCTTCGGATCAATCATCATCAGCTTCACTTCATGAGGCTTGGCTCTCATCAAAATGCTCGTTATGATCCCGTTGATACAGACACTCTTCCCGCTACCTGTTGCACCGGCTACAAGGAGGTGTGGCATCTTGTTCAGTTCAGCTAGTACAGCTTCACCCGTAATATCCCGACCAAGTCCAATCATGAGCTTGGCATCTGGCTTATCATTCTGCTTAGATTCCAATACTTCACGAAGGGATACCATCGCTACCTCTGAGTTCGGAACCTCGATTCCAATGGCTGATTTACCTGGGATCGGTGCCTCAATACGAATGTCCTTCGCTGCCAGTGCCAACGCCAGATCATCGCTTAAGCTTACAATCTTGCTAACCTTTACGCCAACATCCGGATGGACCTCATACTTGGTGACGGCAGGACCCAAATGCACCTGAGTGACCCGTGCTTTTACACCAAAGCTTTGGAAGGTTCTCTCAAGCTTGGCCGCATTGGCATGAATGAGTTCATACTCACCACTCTGATCCGTATGCCTTGGCATTTTTAACAGCTGAAGAGGAGGCAGCTGATAGTCGACATTCTCCACTTCGGTAAAGGTCATAGGAGGGCTTGGCTCATCATCCATTTCGTGATGCTCGACTTCCTCAACAGAATGCATTTCAGACACAGCAGCCCTTTCCGTAAAGCTAGAAATAATGGGTTCAGGCTGCAGCTCGGCAATTGGATTATGTGTCTCAATTGGAATAACTGTGCCTCTTTCCTGTTCAGCCTCCTCCTCTAATTCCTCCACTTCTCTTCTTCTCGCTTCTATTCTTTCCTGACGCTTTTGCTTGGAATTCTTCCAATCCTCTACAAAGGCAGCCCATTGCTTCTTCATAAAGCCAAAGGTGGCCCCGACAATTTTCCCGACCGCCTCGCCAAAGGGCTTCCCTGTGAGGAGAACGAGGCCCGTAATAATAAGAACACCTGCAATGATCTTAGTACCTACTGCATCAAAGAGGAAATAAAATAAAGCAAACAAAATGGAACCGATCATCCCTCCGCCTAGGTCGGTCGTACTTGTTTCCCCTTTCACCTCCATCCAAAAGAGCTCCCACGTATTTTTAATTACGCTCGGATCCTGGAATTTGCCGTCATTTAAGAGATTTTTAAACAAGGTTACATGACTTAGAAGCAAGAGGGAAGCAATGATCAGGTATATCCCAACGAGCCGCGGATGAAAAAAGCTCGGGATTTCCCTTTTCCAAATAAAATATCCACCAATGAAGACAAGACCTAAGAGAAATAGCATATACCATTCTCCGGCAAAAAAGCGGAAAAAAAGAACGAAGGCTGTTCCAACAGCGCCCAGTCTTGCAATGGAGATAGCAGCTAAAGCAATCAGTATAAGTCCTATTAGCTCAAAGCGGATCGTCCGTTTTAAATTTTTGTTTCTCTTTGTTTTTCTTCTTTTTCTCTTCGCCATTCAATCACCTAAAAAATTAGTAGAATTTAAAAACGAAAGCAGCCCGAACCGGCTGCTCTCCATGAAGTTTAACCTTATTATACCATAAGCAAGTCCAACCCGTACTAGTTGACAGCGACGATTAGAACGAAATCTTTGAACCAGGGGCATATTTTTGATGTAAGAAATGATTCGGATCACTGCTTAATACACGAATCACTCGATACTCAGCATTCTCCGTTTTTTCTACCATTAAAGGGATCCCGTCATAGGTAACCGTCAGTTGTTTTCCATAGTCATTTTCATCCGTAGGAAAAATGAGATCATGAGGCATCATTGTGTATAGGATCATTGTACCAATCCCTCACTTTGCTCATCGCTCTTCTTATTCAAGTCAATCAATTCATTGAGCTTTCTGATAGCTTGACCAATTCCACCGACCTCGTCAATCAAACCATATTTTACTGCATCCGTTCCAATCACATTGGTTCCGATATCCCTTGTCAGATTTCCTTTCTCAAACATGAGCTCCTTAAATTTTTCTTCAGGGATTTTGGAATGCCTTGTCACAAAGCTCACAACTCTTTCCTGCATCTTGTCAAGATACTCAAAGGTTTGCGGGACCCCGATCACAAGTCCAGTCAAACGGATCGGGTGAATGGTCATCGTTGCTGTTTCTGCGATAAAGGAATAATCACAGGAAACCGCAATCGGAACGCCGATGGAGTGCCCTCCGCCAAGGACAAGGGAAACGGTTGGCTTAGAGAGGCTTGATAGCATTTCTGAAATGGCAAGACCCGCTTCCACATCCCCGCCCACCGTGTTTAAGATAATGAGAAGCCCTTCGATTTTCGGGTTCTGCTCGATCGCTACGATCTGTGGAATGATATGTTCATATTTTGTTGTTTTATTCTGTGGAGGCAGTTGCAAATGCCCTTCAATCTGACCTACGATCGTCAAACAATGTATATTAGAATCCTGGGAAAGCTGCGGAACATTCGTTTGTCCAAGCTGTTGAATTTTTTCTAATAAGGGTGATGTCTTCTCTTCCTTAGGCTGTTGCGGCTGTTGTTCCTCATCATTTTCAGCATTTGCAAATCGATTCTCTTGATCCATCTAACATTCTCCCTTCAGACATTATAGTATAGGCTCTTTTCTTAAACTTGGTTGCTTTGGAACGCATAGAATAAATGAAGCCAGTATTCATAGGGCTAAGCTATTGTAGCAGCTAAGAAAAGTGCCTGGTCACTCGATGTGTATGACCCAGAATCATACGAAACGGAATGGTCGGTAATTGGACCATTCCTTAACCACTTGCATAAGTATACCTAGTTATATTATGAGACCGTCTGGAAGATTTCATTCAGTTGCTAGAATACGGGATCAAAAAACGACACACGAGGTGTCGTTAAATTTCCATGATAATCGGTAAAATCATTGGTCTTCGCTTCGTTTTTTCAAATAAGAATTGGTTCAGTCCGTCTCTCATATCCTGTTTGATGCCAGACCAATCAAAAAACTCTCGATTAATATTCTTCTCGACAATTCCTTTTACTAGCTTAACGGATTCATCCATCAGCTCTTCAGATTCACGAACGTAGACAAACCCACGTGAAATGATTTCAGGTCCAGCAGAGATTTTTTTCTCAAGCTTATTTAGAGTAACAACAACGATTAAAATTCCGTCCTGCGACAAAAGCTTCCGATCTCGAAGAACGATATTCCCTACATCTCCAATGCCACTTCCGTCTACCAAAACATTGCCAGCTGGAACCTTTCCTGTGATTTTCAGCTGGTCAGAACTGATTTCGACTAAATCTCCTTTTTCGATTACAGCGATTCGATCTACGGGAATCCCACATTCTTTGGCGACTTTTTCATGCGCCTTGAGCATGCGATATTCTCCATGAACAGGAATAAAGTATTTGGGGTTCATCAAATTGATCATGAATTTAAGCTCTTCCTGGCTACCATGACTGGAAGTGCTCACTAAACGTTTGCCTGATATAACATTGGCACCTGCTCGACTTAGCATATCAATCGTTTTATAGATAAAAACCTCACTGCCACGAAGAGGTGACGCTGCAATTAAGACAGTATCTCCACTCTGGATATTTACCTGTTTATGAGCCCCTTTGGCCATTTTTTGAAGGGCTTCAATGGGCTCTCCCTGCATACCCGTTGTTAAAATGACGATTTCATCATCAGGATAATCCTTTAGTTCAGAAATGCGGATGATTAAATCATCTGGGACATATAAATAATCCATCTCAATCGCAATATCAAATACTTGCTGAAGGCTTTTTCCCACTACGGCTATCTTTCTTCTTGCTTCATAGGCGGCGTCGAAAATATGCTGAATCCGATTCAAATCAGAAGCAAAGGATGCGGCAATGATCCTTCCCTTCGCATTGTAAAAGGCATCCTTCATCTCTCTTATTACGATCGCTTCTGAAGGAGTATAGCCTGGTTTTTCAGCATCTGTGCTATCTGAAAGCAAGCAAAGGACTCCTTGTTCACCTAGCTTTGCCATCTTTCCGATATCTGCCTTATACAGCTCTGACGCCGCTTGGTCAAATTTGAAATCACCCGTGTACACAATGGCTCCTTCAGAGGTATGGAGCGCAATTCCCACAGAATCCGGAATACTATGATTGGTTCTGAAGAAGGAGACGGAAACAGAGTCAAATTCTACGATGGAAGAAGAATCAATTTCAATAAACTCCGCATGCCCTTTGAACTCCTGTTCTCTCAACTTTGCTTTCGCTAAAGCGTTCGTTAATCTTGTCCCATAAACAGGGACTTGGAGCTGTCTTAATAGATAGGATAGTGCCCCGATATGATCCTCGTGACCATGTGTAAGAAAAATCGCTTTAACGCGCTCCTTGTTTTGTGTGAGATAGGTGATGTCCGGGATCACGATATCAATTCCCAGCATTTCATTCTCTGGGAACATAAGACCCGCATCCAGCACAAACAAATCACCATTTACTTCTGCGATGTACATGTTCTTGCCAATTTCACCCACTCCTCCGAGCGCCACTACCTTGATGTGTTTATTTTTTTCTGTATCCAATGCATTACTTCCTCCTACAAGTTGTTTCCGACCCAAGATCAGTTACCCATATTATACTTGAAATTTGCAAGCCTTTCCAACCAATTCGAGTAAGAATAAAAAAAACCAGCTCATAAGCGGGCTGATTGTTCAACCATCTTATGAGCCGATTCCTAAGCTTTTGGTTTTAGTCTTACTGATTAATTTTCAATAATGAAATTAGACTATTTCTTTCCTGCTCGGTCAATGGAACTAAAGGCAAGCGTACGGAACCAACATTTAAGCCCTTCAATTGCAGTGCAGTCTTTACTGGAACCGGACTCGGTGCCTTGAATAAGCCTTCCATTGTTGGAAGTAAATCTTGGTGCATCCTCGCTGCTTTCGAATGATCCCCGTTCAAGAAAGCTTGCACCATTTCTTGCATTTCCTTCCCGATAATATGGGCTGCTACTGACACAACCCCTGCCCCACCAATCGATAGTACCGGCAGTGTCATGCCATCGTCTCCACTATAAAGATAAAAATCATCAGGGGTACTGGCAATAATTCTTGTCATCGCATTCAAATCGCCGCTTGCTTCTTTCACCGCTACAATATTGGGGATTTCGGAAAGACGGATGATTGTTTCTGGCAAAATATTCACAACAGTACGGCTCGGGATATTATACACCATCACAGGCAAGGTTGTACTTTCTGCAATCTCTTTAAAATGCTGATAGAGTCCCTCTTGATTTGGTTTGTTATAATAAGGGCCTACCACCATGATGGCGTCAACCCCCACCTGCTCCGCTTTTTTGGTTAGTTCGATTGAGGCGTAAGTGTTGTTGCTTCCTGTACCCGCAATGACAGGAATGCGCTTATCCACAACCTTGACCACATGCTGGAACAAGGCAATTTTTTCTTCTTTCGTTAAGGTTGGAGATTCACCGGTTGTTCCTGAAACAACGAGCGAATCTGTACCATTTTCAATCAAATAATTGATCAAGCTAGTTGTTTTCCCAAAATCAATATGCCCCTTGTTATCAAAAGGGGTAACCATCGCTGTTGATACTCTACCAAATATAGCCATAATTACACTCCCTTAATCCTTAACTTTGCTCATATTCAAATGAATCCTTCTCTAACTGAAAAGCATCATGCAAAGCATTAACAGCTGTAACGAGATCGGTTTCCTTTACTAGCACCCAAATGGTTGTGTGACTATCGGCTGATTGCAGAATTCGAATGCCTTTTTCAGATAATGCCGTAACGATTTTGGCAGTAATTCCAGGTACCCCTGTAATGCCAGCACCTACGACCGATACCTTTGCACAATCTCTTTCTAACTCTGGTTCATAACCAAGGCTTGTTAAAACCTCCTCGGCCCGATCGGTCATTTCCTCGGTTACGGTGTAGACAACACCATTTGGAGAAATGTTAATAAAATCAACGCTGATTTTTTCATTTGCCATGGACTTAAAAACCTCAGATTGAAGGTTATACTGTCCCTTTTTAGCGGTGACCTTAATTTGTGTAACTGGAGAAACATGGGCAATCCCGGTCACTGTTCGCTCTCTTACATCACTGCCACGGCTGCTTCTGTTTACCGTCGTTACCAATGTACCAGGACTGTCGGAATAAGTGGAGCGAATTCTGATTGGAACTTTTGCTTGCATCGCAATCTCCACCGCTCGTGGATGAATGACCTTTGCCCCCTGATAAGCCATATTGCAGACCTCATTATACGTGACAACAGAGAGAGGTCTAGCATTCTCAGCAATTCTCGGATCGGCCGTCATAATCCCCTCTACATCTGTGAAAATATCAATCCACTCAGCCTGCAATGCTGCACCTAATGCCGCGGCAGAGGTATCGCTCCCGCCTCGACCAATCGTCGTTGTGTCTCCATTTTTCGCCATTCCTTGGAAACCTGCCACAACCACCACATCATACTTTTCAAGTTCACTAACTAGTCTAGTGCAGTCCATTTCAATAATTTTCGCATTGGTAAAATCATGGTTGGTGCGGAATCCCGCTTGAGCACCAGTTAGAGAGGTAGCGTTAATGCCATTCTCTAGAAGCATGTTTGAAAAAACAACACTCGAAATAGCTTCCCCACAAGAAAGCAGGAGGTCCTGCTCCCTCTTTGTCACCTTACTCTTGGAACCTCCAATTAGAGAGAGCAAGGTGTCGGTTGCATACGGCTCCCCACTGCGGCCCATTGCTGAAACAACCACTACTACCTTGTATCCTTCATCCAATGCTTTTTGAATATGATTTCTAGCGTTTTGACGGGTTTCTTCATTTCGAACTGAAGTCCCGCCGAATTTCTGAACAATAATCTTCATTGTTACACCTCGTTGAAATGCGTAAGCGCCTTGATCTGTTAAAAATATGTGTGCATTCATACAGAAAAGAAAGTCGTTGACCTCTTCTTCGCTTATTTTACCAATCCTAGTTTAATTAAGCTCTCAGCAATCTGAACAGAGTTCCAGGCTGCACCCTTCAAGAGGTTATCAGAGACAACCCACATATGAAATCCTTTGTCCTCATCAAGATCCTTGCGGATACGTCCGACAAATACATCCCTCTTACCTACACAATCAGCAGGCATTGGGTAGATTTGGTTATCTGGATCATCCTGGAGCACGACTCCCGGAGCATCCATGAGCAGTGCTTTGATTTCCTCAGCAGAAACCCCATCTTTTTCAATTTCAAAATAGACAGATTCTGAATGACCAGTGGCAACAGGGATGCGTACGCAGGTTGCTGCAACCTTTAATTCTGGTAAATGCATGATTTTCTTCGTTTCATTGATCATTTTCATTTCTTCAAATGTATAGCCGCTGTCCTCAAACTTATCAATTTGTGGAATGGCATTAAAAACAATTTGATAGTGCTTCTTATCTGATTTAACCGGTAAAATTTTCGGCTCAAAGCTTTCATTATTTATTATGGATTTTGTTTGCTCCTCTAGCTCTTCAACAGCTTGGGCACCAGAACCAGAAACTGCTTGGTATGTTGAAACAATCACCTTGTTTAAGCCAAATTTCTCTAGAATTGGCTTAAGCGCAACAACCATCTGAATCGTTGAACAGTTCGGATTCGCAATAATTCCGTTATGGTTTTGCAAATCATCCTCATTCACTTCTGGCACGACCAAGGGAGTATTTTCATCCATTCTAAAAGCACTTGTATTATCTACGACGATCGCTCCACGCTTAACAGCCTCTGGTGCCAATTCCTTTGAAACACTGCCACCTGCACTGAAAAGAGCGATATCTACATCTTCAAAGCTCTCAGGCTTTGCCTCTTGAATGATATATTCTTTTCCCTTAAACTCGACCTTTTTACCAGCTGAACGAGCTGATGATAATAGAGATAGCTTGGAAATCGGAAAATCTCTATCTGCTAACGTCTTTAGCATTTGCTGCCCTACAGCACCTGTTGCACCTACTACTGCGATGTGAAATGAATTTCTTTCTGCCATGAATGTTTCTCCTTCCCAACAATAATATTAAAAAGTGAAGGGAGGGCATTGTCTACCGCTCCCTCTTATTTCATTCCTCAGCTATCTATAGAATGCTTGATTTATAATATTTCTATTTTAACATATTCACACTTTAAAGAAATGAATTTTTATCTATTATTAACAAGAAAATTATTTAAGGCTAGACTTCATCCTTATACCTTTCTACTAATACTGGTTGTATTTGTTCGCCATTTATGGCTGCTTCAATTGTTGGTGTCAGCATCGACATTCTTGCCACAAGTGAGTTGGGCTTTTTTATAGGGTCATCCTGTCCATATGGGATGAAATAGATATGCTTTGTCGCCATCAACCGCATCAGGTTAACCCCATTTAGACCAAGGGCATCGTTCGTTGAAATCCCTAAAACAACGGGCTTTCGATTCCTTAACGTAGCCTTTGCAGCCATTAGAACAGGACTATCAGTCATGGCGTTTGCGAATTTACTCATGGAGTTCCCCGTAAGCGGGGCAATAACCATGCAATCTAAAGGAATCTTCGGGCCAAGCGGCTCTGCCTTCACAATGGAATCAATCACCTTATTCCCTGTTAAGTCCTCAATACGCTTTATCCAATCCTCGCCGTCCCCAAATCGCGTATCCGTATTTTTGACGGTAAAGGTCACGACAGGCAATACCTCTGCACCTGCATTTACCAGTTTCTCAATTTCTGGAAAGACTGCATCATACGTACAATGGGAGCCCGTTAACCCGAATCCGATTCTTTTACCATTTAAACTCATGCTGCTTACCCCTTTCGTGATTGTAAATCCTCTTTTAACACTCGTGAAAGAACGTTCGCCAATATTTGCCCCGCCGTTTTTGGAGCCACAATTCCTGGGAGACTCGGTGCTAATAATGCCTTTATGCCCCTCTTTTCTGCATAACGAAAATCGGTTCCACCTGGTTTTGAAGCAAGGTCAATAATAAGAGTGTGTGGCGGCATTCTCGAAATAACGGAAGCTGTCACAATCAAATGTGGGATCGTATTAATACAAATATCAACGTCCTTTACATGTTCCTTGAGGTTCTTTAAGTGAAACGGGGTGAGCGACATTTCTGTAATTCTCGCTATATGCTCTGTTTTCCTTGCACCTACCTTCACATGGGCGCCTAATGAATCAAAGGTTCTAGCAACACTCATTCCTACTCTTCCTAGCCCAAGAACAAGAACCTTGGAGCCATGAATTGTGAAATCCGTATGTTGGATCGCCATCATAATCGTTCCTTCGACCGTAGGAATCGAGTTATAGATCGCAACATCATCTCGTTGAAAAAGCTGAACAAGGCGGCGGTCCGCATTTCTAGTGATTTCGTCCAGATATGAATTTGATATTCCAGAATATACGGTGCAATGTGCTGGAGTATTTAGAAGAATATCCTCTGTTAAGAATACTTTTTCGTTGGAAAAAATGGTATCGACTTGACCATCTAATCCCGTACCTGCCACAGGCAAAATGATGGCATCAATGGTGGCGAAATCAACCTCATTCACTTTTTCCTTTATTGCACCCGTAAATGCATGATCAAGCTGTTCAAAGCCAATTAAGGATAGTTTTGCATCGAGCTCGGTTAATCTCCGGATTATTTCTAGCTGTCTTGCGTCACCACCGATGACTGCCAAATGCAATCCCGTCAGCATAAAACATTCACCTTCTTTGATTTAAAAATACTTCAGGGAAGAACCTATCACGTACTACTCCAACATCTTATGTAAAATGAACGAATTGGGTGAGTATTGTTAAGGAATATGGACAAAAAAGAGATTGACAAGTTGTCAATCTCTCCCATTTTCCCCATCTGGAATATCAATAATAATCATATCTGCGCCTATTTTTTGAATATGTCGCCACGGGACTCTCACTTCTCCCCCTTGTTTCCTGAAGCCAAACCACTTTAATGATGGGATTAAAAGAGCCTTGATTTGCCCGCTATTTTCATCTATTTCTAGATCGGTTTGACCTAGCACTCCCAAGCGTTCCGCTTTTTTGACATCAACGATTTCCTTTCCGCTTAATTCACTTAGCCTCAAGCGATATCCCTCCGTTTCCACTTGTCTCTTTATATATGTATCGAAGGAGACGGCCTTTTAGAATGATTCTGTAAAAAAACGTGAATCTTAGGGTTAATAATGTCGGTAGCATCCCTTCTCTTCGTTGTTGCTCCAAAAAGCAGGAGCAAAGACTCGTTCAGGCATGCCACCGACCATTCATTAATCGCTCAGTAAAAAAGAATACAACCCGTGGTTTTCACAGGTTGTATCGCTTTAAGATAGATTTTTGGGTAGGACTCCCTCAGGACTGATGAGGGAAACGGAAAACTTATCGGTAAATACCTCATTGGCTAATTTATCGACTCCAGCTTTTGTCACTTCATCAATCTGCTGAACAATCTCATCTAAGCTGCGGTGACGCTTAAGCAGGAGCTCATTCTTTCCGTTGCGGCTCATGCGACTATTGGTGCTCTCTAAGCTAAGCATTAAGCTTCCTTTCAATTGCTCCTTACAATTTCGCAGCTCTTTATCTGTTATGCCTTCTGCCTTCAGCTTCTCAAGAGTTTCTTGAATCGTGTCAAATAATAGATCTAACTGCTTAGCCCCCGTGCCCCCGTAAATAGTGACGATCCCTGTATCCTGGAAAGCTGAGTGATACGAGAATACAGAGTAGGCAAGCCCCTTTTGTTCCCGAACATCCTGGAAGAGCCTTGAGCTCATGCTTCCACCGAGGACATTATTGAGGACAATCAAGCTGTATATATCTTCATGCCCTACCTGCAATCCTTCAAAACCGATGCATAGATGGGCCTGTTCCGTATCCTTTTTGCGAGCAATTCGGTTCGTATGAAAAATAGGTTTTTCCTCGGTCTGTTCATACTTGCCACCTTCATAGGAGCCGAAGTATTTCTCAACCTCTGAAATAAACGAATCCGTGATATTTCCTGCAATGGAAATGACCACATTTTCAGGTGTATATGTATCATGCATGTACTCCTTCAGAGTGTCGCCGGTAAAAGTAGCAAGGGTGTCCTCTGTTCCAAGGATCGGATAGCCCAAGGCGTGATTTTCATAGATCGCCTTACTTAGTAAATCGTGGACAATGTCGTCTGGTGTGTCTTCATACATCTTAATTTCCTCATAGACAACATTCTTTTCTTTTTTGAGCTCCTCCTCTACAAATGTAGAGTTAAAGAACATATCTGCTAAAATATCTAAGGCGAACTGGGCATGTGTATCCAGCACCTTGGCGTAGTAGCATGTATATTCCTTCGAGGTGAAGGCATTGACCTGGCCGCCAATGCTATCAAATAATTCGGCAATATCACGGGCCGTTCTTGTCTTCGTCCCTTTAAAAAACATATGCTCGAGAAAATGAGAAATCCCATTATTCTGTTGATTTTCATTGCGAGAACCTGTCCCAATCCAGACACCTATTGCAACAGAACGAACGGTTGGGATATTTTCTAGTACAATTCTTACTCCATTTTGACATGTATATTTCTTGATCACGTATTGACTCCTCCTGTTTCAAAAGCGTGGATTGTCCTTGAACTTGTCTTCTTAGCTTGTCTTTTGAAGCCCTTTTTATCCAGCATTCCGACAAAGCGTCCATGTAAGCACTTTTTTTAAAAATTACCGAGTAGTCAAGGTTTGATTAATCCTTTCCTCACTCAGAAGCTCTGTTACGGTATCCACTCTAAATCCTTTTTCCTTCATTTCTTTAATGAGCTGATCTAAAGCCTTAGCCGTTGGTTCTGTAGGATGCATAAGAACAATGGCTCCTGGATGAATCTTGCTCATCACGCGCTGAATAAGCACTTCAGGTGCTGGCTTTTTCCAATCAACGGTGTCTACACTCCA
>DLCS01000190.1 GCA_002480735.1 Bacillaceae bacterium UBA7792
GCATTATAAAGGAGTTGAGGAATTAGTCTATCGTTCCAACTTAATCGGAACAGATCGCTCCGTCTGTAATTGGGGCGGAGGAAACACTTCGATGAAAACGATTGAGGAGGATTTCAAGGGTCAGGAGATTGAAGTAATGTGGGTAAAGGGAAGCGGTTCTGATTTGGCCACGATGAAAGCAAAGCATTTTACAGGATTAAAATTGGAAGATATTCGCCTCTTATTTGAACGGGATGAGATGTCCGATAAGGATATGGTGTCTTATCTATCCTATTGCATGATTGACAGCAAGCACCCAAGAGCATCCATTGAAACCCTTTTACACGCATTCTTACCATTTAAGCACGTCGATCATACCCATCCAGATGCCATCATTAGTATTTGCTGTGCGGACAATGGAAGGGAAATTGCTGAGGATATCTTTGGCGATCGATATGTATGGGTCCCTTATATTCGCCCCGGTTTCAGCCTTTCAAAGATGATTGCCGAAGGAGTACAGAACAATCCGAAGGCGGAATTAGTTTTAATGGAAAAGCATGGTTTGGTAACTTGGGGAGAAACCTCCGAAGAATGCTACCACAAAACGATTGAGATTATTTGCAAGGCCGAAGCTTATATTCAAGAAAGAATGAATGAAATACTCGTATTTGGTGGACAAAAATATCCATCACTCAGAGACGAAGAGGCGAAGGAAATTCTTGCTAAAGTGATGCCAATCATTCGTGGTGCGGTCAGTGAAGATAAAAGGATGATCCTGACTTTTGATCGTGGGGAGGATGTCCTGCAATTCGTTAATAGCCATGATGCTCGTAAATTGTCACAGGTTGGTGCTGCCTGTCCTGATCATCTTGTTCATACAAAAAGGGTTCCGCTTTATATTGACTGGGATCCGAGGACTGTGGATGTGGATGAGCTGATTGCAAAAATTCAAGCTGGAATTCAAGAGTTCAAAAAAGAATACATGGGTTACTTTGAACAGAACAAGCTTGATGGAGACAACATGTTTGAACCTGTTCCTCGTGTAATTCTTATTCCTGGAATTGGGATGGTCAATACAGGAAAAGACATTGGAAACGCAACAGTGAGCGGTGCCCTATATCATCGTGCCATCGCAGTGATGAAGGGTGCGACCACACTAGGCAGGTTTGTATCATTAAGTGATCGTGAATCGTACCATGTGGAATATTGGCCGCTGGAGCTCTACAAATTAACGCTAGCACCTCCTGAAGCTGAATTCTCACGTCAGGTTGCTTTTGTCACTGGTGGGGCAGGGGGAATCGGGAGTGAAACATGTCGACGCCTCGCTTCTGATGGTGCCCATGTTGTAATAGCTGATCTTAATTTAGAAGGCGCTTCGAAGGTTGCGGCAGAAATTAATGAAAAATATGGGGCCGATCGAGCATTTGCAGTAAAAATGGACGTAACAAAAGAGGAAGAGGTTCAGGAAGCATTTCAATTGACTGCTCTAAAATATGGTGGGGTTGACATTGTCGTCAACAATGCAGGGCTTGCCACATCGAGCCCCTTTGACGAGACGTCGATCCAAGAATGGAATCTCAATATGAATGTGTTAGGAACTGGTTATTTCCTTGTTGCCCGTGAAGCTTTTAAAGAGATGAAAGCCCAGGGGATAGGAGGTAACATGGTTTTCGTTGGCTCAAAAAACTCCATTTATGCTGGGAAAAATGCAGCCGCATACAGCTCTGTTAAGGCACTGGAAATCCATCTAGCCAAATGTATTTCCACAGAGGGTGGAGAATATGGAGTTCGGGTAAACTCTGTACTTCCTGATGCCGTTCTTCAGGGCTCAGCTATTTGGGGATCAAGCTGGAGAGAAGAGAGGGCTGTGGCATATGGGATTCTCCCAGATGAACTTGAGGAGCATTATCGCAATCGCACATTATTAGGAGTAAATATTTATCCTCATGACATTGCGGAATCCATTGCCTTTTTTGCGTCCTCTAAATCCAGCAAGACGACAGGCTGTATGCTGACGGTTGATGGAGGAGTGCCGGCTGCTTTTACAAGGTAAGACCAAGATGGTTGAAAAAGGAAGAGAAAGGGGGAGAGACCATTGCTGGTTGCTGAGAGACAAAGAAAAATTGTTGATTTAGTGAATGAACGTTTGAGTGTACGGGTAACAGAATTAAGTAGAATTTTTTCTGTCACAGAAGAGACCATTCGACGCGATCTTGAGAAGTTAGAGAGAGAGCAACAATTAGTAAGAACTCATGGAGGTGCAGTCTGTATCCATGAGGAACAGAATGAGGTTTCTTATTTAGAGAGGGAAATAAGAAATGCTGAAGAGAAAAAGTCCATTGCTGCTGAAGCGGTTAAGCATATTGAGCCTGGTGATCAAATTGTTCTTGATGCTAGTTCGACAGCCTGGTATTTGGCAAAGGAGTTGCCCGACATCCCCATCATTGTCTTAACAAACTCGATCAAAGCGGCAATCGAACTGAATAAGAAAGAACAAATCAAAGTGATCTCAACTGGGGGTATCTTATTGTCTCCTTCTCTTTCATATGTTGGTCCGTTAGCTGAACGCTCTTTAGGGATGTACCATGTGAATAAGGCGTTTCTTTCCTGCATAGGAGTTCATCTTGAAAGAGGGTTGAGCGACTCGAATGAATCTCAAGCTTTAGTAAAAAAGAAAATGATCGAAATAGCTGATGAAACGTTTTTGATGGTGGATTCGAGTAAATTTGGAGTGCGTGCTTTTTCACAAATAACGTCACTATACGACATCGATACAATCATTACGGATAGTAAAATTCATGAGGTAACAAAAAAGCAAATCGAAGAGAAGGTCAGAAGGGTGATATTGGCTTAAAAGTAGAAGCTGCTCTATGTGAAGAGCAGCTTCATCTATGAAAAACAAATGTTTTTGTAGATGCTTTCTTGTAGACAAGAAACAAAATGAATGATCAGTTCAGATTGTCCGATTGTTACTAAAAAGGATCAATTAATTAACCCTCGACAACCTTTTTCAACTTCCCGACAATTCCAGCCCAGCCGCCATTCATACGTTCACGAATCACTGCTGCATCTTCTCTGGCTTTTGGAACGACTTCATCAGAAGCTTTCCAGCCTTCATGAATGACAGTGAACTCTGTTTGTTCTCCTACTTCTTTTAAAATAAAGGAGACAACCCAGCCGTCAGTATCCCACAGAAATTTGATGAGATGGGGTTGCTCTACTTCTAGTACCTTACAGGGAGATGGGCCGAAAGGGGATTGAATATGAAATTCATGACCAACCTCCAACTCAAAATCGCTTGGCATGAACCATGAACCAATTCCTTCAGCAGTCGATACATGCTCCCATACCTTCTCTATTGGCTTGTCAATAAGAACGGATTGCTCAATGTCTTTTACGATCAAAACTGATACTTCCTTTCCGCATTAATGAGATAAAAACATTTTTATCATACTACAGGGAAAAGCTTTTTTCACTATTCCACACTTCCTTATAATATGATTTCTTTCATATTTTCTCCAATGATCGCCATTTTATCTCAATAGTTGATTCAGAAATATTATAATAAAATAATTAATAAAAATTTTCAGAAAAATTGTTGACAAAAGCAACTAATCAAATTTAATATAATAACAAGTTGTTATTGGCAACTAAATAGTTTGTTTGGCGAGAAGGACTGAAACATGATGGAAGAAAGTATTGCGAAAATCAAAAAGTTTAACCGTTTTTATCTCAATGTCGTTGGTTTGTATGCACAGTACACGGATGGTAGTCCATATTCTATGTCAGAAGCAATGATTTTGTTTGAAATCGATCAAAGAGGTGGTTGTACAGCTTCTGAATTATCTGAATTCTTTGATTTTGACAAAGGATATATCAGTAGGATTATCAACAGATTAAGTGAACAGCAGCTTATTAGAAGAGTATCCTCTAATGAAGACAAACGAAAAAAATACCTACATATCACTGAACTAGGGGAGAAGGTTCTAAAAGAGTTAGCCAACAATGCTAGTAATAATGTGAGGAGGATGATTGGGAAACTGAAACCAGAAGAAATTGATTCATTAATCAAGGCAATGGAAGAAATTGAAAGTATTTTAACGCAGTCAAAAAGGGGGAAAAGCTAGTGTTTAAGAAAAATGTTGTTGCTT
>DLCS01000083.1:0-16285 GCA_002480735.1 Bacillaceae bacterium UBA7792
TCCATAAGAGCATTATATCGGGCCCATCGTTCGCTCCGGTTTGTCACGGATTCAGCAGTACAACTATTGGGAGGACACGGATATGTTCAAGAGTACCCTGTTGAAAAATGGATGAGGGATGCCCAGGCCCAAGTTACTTTGTACGGACGTGAAAGAGAATTATTGATCGAAAGAGGAGAGCAAATCTTGAGTGGAGCGATTGGGGTGACCGTTTGATGATTAGTTATGAACTGACAGAGCAGCAGCAACAAATAAAAGCAATGACCCATTGGTTTGCTAAGCATGAAATTAGGCCGATTGCGATGGAAGCGGATCGATTGGGGAAAGTGCCTGACGATTGGCTAGATAATGTTAACAAAATGGGAATTCATCTGAATACATCATCCTTTGGCGGTGGAGAATCCGATAAGAAGTCATCGAAAAAGGAACGTGAAGGCAATCGTTTAGGCGTCATCGCAACAGAAGAAATCGCCTGGGGAGATCCAGCCATTGCATTATCTTTGCCCGGCGCTGGGTTAGGAGGTCCACCGATACAAAGCAGCGGAACCCTAGAACAAAAGGAAAGATTTTTATCGATTTTTACAAAGGATAAGCCACGCTGGGGGGCCTATGCCTTAACTGAGCCGGAAGCGGGGTCTGATGCCTCAGGGGTACAGACAACCGCTAGAAAGGTCGATGGCGGCTATATTTTAAATGGACAGAAAATTTTTATTACCAATGGTGGGCGTGCATCATGGGTTGTTGTATTTGCAACTGTAGATAAATCACTGGGCAGAGCTGGGCAGAGGGCATTTGTCGTAGAGAAGGGGACAAAGGGCTATAGCTGTACAAAGCTTGCCAAAAAAAATGGGGCTTCGGGCAAATGAAACCGCAGAGCTGCTGTTTGATGATTGCTTTGTACCTGATGAAAATTTATTGGGTGGTGAGGAATTATACAAGACGGCCGTCTCAAAGCCATCAGGGTTTCAGGTGGCAATGAAAACCTTCGATAGCACTCGACCGATTGTTGCCGCAATGGCGATTGGGATTGCGAGAGCAGCATATGAATATACGCTAGATATTGTGAGGCGCGAATATCCTAAGTCAGGCCAATTATATACGATCGCTGCTGAAATTTTAGCAGAAGCAGAACAGGATATTGCAGCAGCAAGATATCTTACTTGGGAGGCTGCCTGGAAAGAAGATATCGGGCTCGCAAATGCGAAGGAAGCGGCTATGTGTAAAGCATATGCAGGGCAAATGGCATTGGATGTTTGTGCAAAATGCTTGGAAATATTAGGACCAGTAGGGCTGGATGGACATATCGTGGAGAAATTAAGTGGTTTCTTGTTAATTATCGGAATCTTCTCATATATATATCCTCAATTTTCAACGATTTTTGGCGTATTAACGATCTTTTTATCCATCCTTTCAATTATGGGCGCTTTAGGTGGCTTTGTTATTGGAACGATCATAGGAATCTTCGCGGGAGCTCTTTGTATCGCATGGGATAAAGAAGAGGTCTCTGTTTCAGATGATTTTCCGACAAAAAAGCAAGCTAAAATAAAGCATGAGGATGTTAATTCCGTACAAGCGTAAATAGAAAGATTCAAATGATTACTGTTTGAGGAGAATTCGCATGAATAAAAAAAGGCTCCGGTTTTTTCTTACCTTTTGGCTCATCTTTGTATGCGTTTTTTCCTCTTCATTCATTGAAAACAGGCCAATTCAGGCGGAAGGAAATTTCGTTAGTGCCGCTGCAAATCATAGTGGCGGCTTTGTCATTCAGTCTGAAAAGGTAGATGGTATGCTGGATTTACTAGGAATTCTTGCTGGAAAAATAACGATCTTTGACGGTGACATTTATGGATTAACCATCACAAAAAGGTTAAATGTAGGTGGAAATCAAGAACCGTTAATGATCAAAATTACATCTCCAGGTCCAATTCCGGTTAAAAATTTAAAAGCAACCACATTAGGGAATCGGATACCTGAGTTTGGTGGATTGTGCATGCCATCTAGGCTAGGTAGGCTTTGTATGGAAAATGTAGTGATGACGGTTACCGATCAAGCTGCCGCTGCCATTAGCCTACCCAATGCGAAGATAGAAACCTGTTATGAAAGCCAATGTGGTTCCATACCTGAAGGTGGTTCAATGAGTGAAGAGGAATTTAAAAAGCTTCTCGAAGAATTAGAAGCCAATGAGTTATCATTAAAGGATATATTGGATGAAATGAGAAAGGACTCCGAAAAGGTATCATTACTAGAGCAATTGATCAATCAAGCTTCCAAAGCTTTAGCCGAAATCGATCTAGATCAGCCGAACACGTTAAAGGAATTATTGGCGAAAATAACAAATGACCTCACTGAAGAAAATATCGCACAAGTGGATCAGGCGCAATTAATTGACGATACCAAAGCATTATGGGAGCAGCAAGATAGCTATATCCAAGCAATCTCACCATTTTTGGAAATAATGGATGATGCGACAAGCTTGGCGGACCAATTGGAAGCGAATCTGAAAAAAATGGAGGAATCGTTAAAGAAAATTGAGTCAATGGAGGTCCAAGAAACGACCGACAAAAAGCTTCAATTAGTAAAAAGATATGCTGAATTAATAAAAGTCGCAGAAGAAATCAAGAACGGTTCTGATCAAGCAGAGCAACCAAATTCGGAAGAAATTGATCTGAAAATGGTTCGAAACAAGCTTGAAGAATATAAGAAAATCATCCATCCATTCATTGAGCAGCTTAGGGAATTACAGACAGAGAAGGATGGGATTGAAGCTACAAAAGTAGAGATTGAGACAAAGAGTAGTGAATTGAAGGAAAGAATCATAAGCCTAAAGGAAATTCTCGGGGATGATGTAGTAGCGAGTCTATTAGGAAATGATGCACCCAAACAAGGGGATGCAGCCAGCTCAGAAGAAACGGAAGATAATCAACATACAGAATCGGATTCAAAACCAGAACCGAACTAGGAATCAGATCATAATGGGGGAGATGAGAACAAAAGTAACCCTCCTGAGAGTGGACTTCCAGTAGAAGCGCCAAAGACTGAAAAAACGGGTGTGCCGCCAAGTGAAGCAAGCACTGATGTGATTGTAGAAGAGAGTGAGGTACCACCGCAAGTCAAAGAAAGTCGATTAAGAAAATGGTTGGATGATATGAAGGATTGGCTAAAATCCCCATAAGCCATAGAGATAAATGGCCCCACCTATTAGAAGGCTGGGGCCTGAATGATTAATTTATGTATGGGAATGGATCATGTATTTCGTTAATACTCCCAAGTGAGTCAGGGTATAGTAAGAAAATAAGTCATGGATTCTTACAAATAGGCAGGTGACTTTCTTGGGTACGGATATTCTCATACTGCTCATATTGATTTTGATAAATGCTTTCTTTGCTGCTTCGGAGATGGCGCTTGTTTCCATTAATGATAATAAGTTGAGATTATTGGCGGAGGGTGGGGATAACAAAGCAAAGGCCGTTCAGAGCCTATTGACAGAGCCAAGCCGCTTTTTGGCTACGATTCAAATTGGAATAACTTTATCGGGCTTTATGGCAAGTGCTTATTCGGCAAGAAGCTTTGCTGGGATTATATCAGACGCAATTCTCCATCTTCATATCCCAGTTAGCAGAAATGTTCTAGAAATGCTCTCTACGGCATTAATTACGATTATCCTGTCCTATTTCACCCTTGTCTTAGGAGAGCTAGTCCCCAAAAGGCTGGCGATCCAGAAAGCAGAGGAAATTTCCTTTATCGCTGCAGGACCGATCTCCTTTTTGTCAAAATTAACGGCACCTTTTGTTAAGCTATTAACGCTTTCGACCAATCTCATTGTCCGTCTGTTTGGCTTAGACCCACATGCAGAGGAGGAAGAGGTAACGGAGGAAGAAATTCGCATGATGGTCGATGTGGGGCAGGAAAGAGGAACCATTTTAGAAACGGAAAAAGTGATGATTAATAATATTTTCGAATTTGATAATAAAACGGTTTCTGACATTATGACCCATCGAACCAATATTGTCGCGATTCCCGCGGACTATAGTTTACAGGAAGCCGTGCGCTTAGCAAATACCGAGAAATACACAAGATTTCCAGTTTATGAAGAAAATATGGATCATCTTATTGGCATTCTACATATTAAAGATCTGTTTCAATATATGGAAAATGGACAGGAACAAAGGTTCAATTTGCGGGAACTAGCACGTGAACCTTTTTATGTGCTGGAGTCAAGCCGGATTGATCAATTGTTTAAGGAAATGAAGAAAAATAAGGTGCATATGGCCATTGCGATAGACGAGTACGGGGGAACAGATGGAATTGTCACGATGGAGGATTTACTTGAGGAGATCGTAGGGAATATTTTTGACGAGTATGATGATGCCGAGATGGATATTGAGGAGATTATCCAAATCAATGATACAGAATTTTTAATGTCAGGCACCGTTGATCTCGATGATGTAGAGGATGCGTTAAAGCTTGAGCTACCAACGGAAGACTATGATACATTGAGTGGTTTTATCATGGGGCAGCTCGGGTATATTCCTAGTCCAGAAGAAAGCCCTGTGATTGAATACGGGAAATATTTATTTGCAGTTGAAGAAATACATGATCGTCGCATTTTAAAAGTGAAGGTCACTGTGAAGGAAAATGAAGAATTAGAAGAAAGCTGAGCGGGAACTCATTCTTTTTAGCAAGGGAGCGAGAAAGGATGAGTTTTTTTAATATTTGTCCTTTGCTATCGACGTTGGCGTCCTTTTGCCTTTATAATTATTCTGAATAGTTTATTAATTCTGCAAGGGGGACGGATCAATGAAAGTAGTAACGGAGACAAAAGGTCAAAACTCGTATAGCTTTCAGGAATTTGTGGAGAAACGTGAGAAATTAGACTGGTATAGGGATGAACCGTTTTTACAAGAAATGGCGAAGAAATATCTTCGTCATGACTTTAACGACATTCATGAAAAAATCTTATCTTTTTCACCGAAAGTGTCAGGGGAGTGGAATCGCCTGGCGGAAAGGCTTGCACGCCCAGAGGTCCATCCTTATATGCTTCATTTCGATGCTTTTAACAATCGGATTGATCGGATTGTTCGACCTGTTGAAACCCATCAGCTCGAACAAGGGGTATTTGGAGAAGGGTTATTTTCAAGTAAAATGTCACCTTGGGAAAGCTTCATTAAAAGGATGCTGATTCACCAATTAGGAGAAGCGGGGGTAGCCTGTCCCTTAACATGTACGCATGGATTAGTGGCTTTGCTGGAGCAATTCCCGGATGATGAATACCCGGAGCTCTACGATATTCTTATGCATACGAAGGAAGGAGAGGGTGGAGAATTCGCCATTGGAGCCCAATATATGTCCGAGATTCAAGGTGGTTCGGATTTACCGGCGAATGTATTAGAAGCTGTTCCAGACGGGAAGTATTATCGATTGTATGGGAATAAATTTTTCTGTTCCGTTGCCCATGCCGATTACTCCGTAGTTACTGCGAAAATTTCTGAGTCAGAAAAGGTTTCGACCTTTATTGTGCCTTCCTGGTTACCGGGTGATAAGGAGCGGGAAAAGCGCAATAGCTATGAAATTAATCGCATTAAGTGGAAGATGGGAACTGCTGAGCTTCCAACCGCTGAAATTGAATACAAGGGGGCGTTAGCCTATCCAATTGGACCAAAGGATAAAGGAATTGCCGTGGCAGTGGGGATTGTTTTGACCTTATCAAGATTGGAAATCGGCATTGCCTGTGCAGGTTTTATGCTACGTGCCTCCAGAGAAGCAGAGCTGTATAGTAATTTCCGTACCGTTTTTGGCAAGAAGGTGAAGGATTATCCTTTATCCGCAAGCAAGCTAAGGAAGATTAAGAGTGCGGCCGAAAGAACAACAGCAGGTGCTTTCAAAATCTACGATTTGTTCCTTAAGCTGGAGCAGCCTCTAAATCCAGGGTTGAAATCAGATCATCCACTTGAAATAAGAAAGCAGTTATTTAACCTACGGGAGCTCGTCTTGCTGCAAAAGATTAACGTCACCCAGGAGGGTGCTGAAGTCTTGCGCGAGGCCATTTCCATCTTTGGTGGTCATGGCGTGATGGAGGAGTTCTCATCCCTTCCGCGGATCTTCCGGGATGTTGTTGTCAATGAGCAATGGGAGGGTCCACGCAGCCTGCTGCTAACCCAAATTTATCGGGATATCTCAAGAGTTGTCGACTGGTATCCACCTAGAGAATTTGTTCAGGGAGTGCTGGAAGGAGCGCCAGAGGAAACCATTCAAGAGTTTTCTGTGCAATTAGAGGAACTTCTACAAAAGCCGGTCCTCGGAGAAGTAACAGAGGCCTCCATCGAAGCCGCAGCCGAATGGGATCAATTCTGTACCGCCTTCTTCAAGGCCTACCAAGAAACCGCCCTTTAATTTAATTCGGTACCTGGTACCGCCCGTGGACATTTTTTCGATTTTGTCCATATGGGGTGGACAGTGCAACGAACAATTTGTGTTTACAGAGGATTGTGAACCTAAATCACGAAATTTAGGCAAAATTTCAAATAGAAATTATTGACTGCTGTTCAAAAGGAGGATATTATTTAATTGAACAGTGGTCAATAAGGAGGAGAAAATGTCACCTAGAAAGTCAGTAGAGAGAGAACTTACAAGAGAAATGATTATGAACGCTGCACGAGATTTGTTTACCACAAAGGGATATGAGCATGTTTCAATGAGGCAAATTGCAAACATTTTAGGCTGTAGTCATGGAGCTATCTACTATCATTTTAAGAACAAAGCGGAACTGTTTTTTGCCCTTGTCGAGGATCATTTCAAAATGCTAAACAGCATTCTTGACGACATTATGAAACAGGAGTTAGATAACAGAGAAAAGCTTAGGCAAATATTTGTCGGTTATATAAGGTTTGGGCTAACCTACCAGAGCCACTATGAGATTATGTTTTTGATAAAGGATGATGAGGTAAAAAACTTCATTAACCAAGAGCCAAATCATACTTATGACAATTTTGCCAAAAGCGTATATTCCCTTTGTGAGTGGAAAAAGGTTACTCTTCAGGATGTATGGAGCATTTTTCTATCCTTGCATGGCTTTGTCACTCATTACTGTAGACATGTCGTCGGATTTGATGACGTTAAGGATATGGCTTATCGACATGCTGATTTCTTGCTAAGGGCGATTGAGTAATTTTTTTTTAAGATTTATTGACCAGTGGTTAATTAAAAGGAGGACAGAATATGAAGAAAGCACTTGTCGTGGGAGCAACTGGTGGAATGGGCTACGCTATTGTAAAGGAATTAATATTAAGGGGTGTTGAGGTAATAGCATTTGCTCGGACGAAATCGAAAATTGACCAACTATTTGGTGATGAGCAGAATGTGAAGGCCTGTGCAGGCGATGTGTTTAACATGGAGGATCTGTTAGAGGCAGCAAAGGATGTGGATGTAATTTTCCAGGCCGGAAACATTCCCTACTCAGCATGGGAGGAAAAACTGGAATTATTTATGGGCAATATTTTAGCTGCTGCTAAGTCACAGTCAGCCAAGCTTGTCGTAGTGGACAATATTTATGCCTACGGAAGAAGTGATGGGAAAAAGGTTAGTGAGGATTTTCCTAAGAACCCACATACAAAAAAAGGTCGAATCCGTTTACGTGTAGAGAAACTTATTAAGGAGTCTGGCATACCATTTGTGATTGCCCATTTTCCTGATTTTTACGGACCGAATGCAGAAAATACAATCCTTCATTATACGCTAAAGGGAGTTGCGAATGATAAAAAGTCTTCCTATGTGGGGAATCAGGAAATTGCGAGGGAGTTTATTTTTACACCAGATGGTGCAAAAGCAATTGTTAATTTGGCGTTAGAGAATAATGCCTACGGACAGAACTGGAATATTCCTGGATATGGTGTCATTAAAGGGAGAGAAATCATTGAGTTGATTAGAGAGAACATCGATTATCAAAAAGGAGTATCGACTATTTCCAAAAGTATGATTCGTTTTTTAGGGTTATTTAACCGGGATATGCGCGAGGTTGTAGAAATGTTTTATTTAAATGAAGAACCAGTGGTTTTGAGCGGGTCGAAATATGAGCAATATTTCGGTGAATTGCCTCGGACCTCCTATCGTGAGGGATTGAAACAAACGATTGAATATATGAGAAGGAGTAGTTGATTTTTGGGCGTCACTGGATTGCATAATAGTTGATTCTGGTTGA
The DNA here is from genome assembly GCA_002480735.1 of Bacillaceae bacterium UBA7792. Classification (GTDB taxonomy): domain Bacteria; phylum Bacillota; class Bacilli; order Bacillales; family Cytobacillaceae; genus Robertmurraya; species Robertmurraya andreesenii. The sequence continues at coordinate 8,195 of DLCS01000083.1, forward strand.
AGGTGAGCGATTAAATTAAGAAGGCTACCCTTTTTCATAGGCAGCCCCCTTTATAAATTAGTTTGGCAATCTAAGATCATTTTCTGCAATTTTGCCCATTTTCCTAAGTAGCACATAGATTCCGTAAGAAATTGCTCCAGGAACGATTACATAGGTAATAAGCATGGCTGGAAGAATAAATCCTAAATCATAATGAGTTAACAGCTGCAAAGGTGCTACGAAAGAGCTTAATCCCATACCAGCGATTTCTTTACTTGCTTCAATATGAAAGACGAGTGCAGAAACTGGGCCAACAATCGCACTTGCAATTAGGGTTGGCAGCAGGATATAAGGATTTTTTGTAATGTTAGGTAGTTGCACCTTTGGAGTACATATTCCTTGAGCTAGTACACCACCGATTTGATTTTCCTTCCAAGATATGATGGAGAAGCCGATAAAATGGGCGGCGCAGCCAGCTAATGCGGCTCCTCCTGCAATACCACTTAAATCTAATGCCATTGCTAAGGCGACAGAGGATGCTGGTGAAATTAAGAATAGGCCCCATACAACAGCTAAAATAATTGATGAAAGCAATGGATTCCCAGCAGTAGACGCCTTAATTACCGCACCTATCGAAGTCAAGATTGGTGAAATAATTGTCGATAACCAAAGACCGGCAAAACCAGCAACAATAAGAGTTCCTAATGGTACAAGCATCATATCAAGTGGGGTTTTACCACTAATTCTTTTACCAACATAGGTAGCAAGGGTTGCAGTTAAAAGTGCACCAATGGGTTCCCCCGCTTTGATCAATACGCCTGCTTCTGTAATGCTTAAGGCGCCTGCCCCTACAGCAGCTGCAATCATGGCAGAGAACACAACTAATGCATTTGCTCCAAGCATTAGGGCAATTCCTGCTCCGATAGCAGGTGCCATTAAACTAGTAGATATTGTTCCGATTTGAACGAGTGCATCCACTCCAAGACTTGTGCCGATATTTTTGATGAGAAGGCCAATTCCCAAAGTAACAAATATACTTTGAGCAATACCAGTTGAGGCTTTGAAAATCCTTGGCATAGCATAGTCTTTGAATTTCATAAGTAGTCCTTCTTTCTAGATGTAATAGGTATTGAGATTAGACCGTTACAAATTCCTTTTGTTCGTAGCCAATACTTTCCATATATTCACGTAAGACTTTGTTAGATGTCTTAAACTGCTCCTGTTCCTGTTCTGTTAAGTGCAGTTCGACCACTTCTTTGACTCCCTCACGAGTAATAATAACGGGGACTCCTGTGCAAATATCATGTTCCCCATACTCACCATCAAGGACACAAGATAGAGCGATAATTTTATGATCATCATTGAAGATGGATCTTGTAATAAAGGCCAATGCGTTGCCGATTCCGTAGTAGGTTGTTCCTTTTCTTTTTAAAATCTCAAAGCCAACCTTTTTCACGTTGTCGACAATTTCATCTAAGTCGATGTCGCCGAACTTGTCCTTATGTTCGTCCAAGATTTGTAAAAGTGGCTTACCACCAACCGTGACATGGGACCAAGCGGCAAATTGAGAATCACCATGCTCCCCCATCGTGTAGCCGTAAATACTTCTTGGATCAACATCCAACACCTGTGACAAATATGTTTTTAATCGAGAGGAGTCCAAAGAAGTCCCTGTACCAATGACTTTTTGCCGAGGGAGCCCTGAAAGCTTCCATACATGATAGGTGATGATATCAACTGGGTTCGAAGCGATTAAGAAAATACCATTGAAACCACTCGCCATGATTTGTGGAATCATATCCTCCATAATTCTTGCACCAATCTCAAGCGTGTCCAAACGCGTTTGACCTGGCTTTGGTGGTGGACCAGCAGTAATAATAATGACATCTACATCGGTCATATCCTCGTAGGTTCCAGCGGATACCTTAGTTCTTGAATTAGTGAAATCAATACAGTGAGATAGATCTAATGCCTCTCCGACTGCTCTTTCTTTATTTATATCAACCATGATTAGTTCATCGCATATCCCTTGGTTTACGATTGAATATCCAGCACTAGAACCGACTAATCCAGTACCAATAATTGCGACTTTTCTTATCCCTTGTTGCATAGCTGTCAACTCCTCGTTGCAAGTAAAAGATTTATATGTGAAATATTTCACAAACATATTGTATAACGGGGATAAACAACTTTCAATTAATGAAAACGATAACAAATTGAACATTTTTTGGCGAAACAATGTCCAAAAAAAGATAAAATGGGTTTATTGAATATTACAAAAATGGTACCTGGTACCGCTGGTGGACATTTTGTCAATTTTGTCCGTATGGGGTGGACATTTATGAATATTTGACAATAAGAAAGCCAGACTCCATTTTGGTATCTGGAATCTGGCTGTACATATTGCCTACAAGATGGCTGGTATTTTTATTTTGATGGAGAATTGTTCGTCCTTATGGACAAAATCAAGATACCCGTTGTGTTTTGCCACTAGGTCTGAGATAAGCTTCGTTCCCAATCCCTCATGTCCATCTCCTTTTGTTGTTACTCCGTAGGATTCAAAAAGCTCATCAAGTACATCTGTTGGAATCTGCAAGCTATCATTCCTGCAGATTAACAAGAATAGACCGCTTCTTTTGTAAAACTGGAGGGTAAGAGTGGCTTGCCTCCCATTTGCTGCTTGCCATTCCTCACAGGCATCAATACTGTTGGAAAGAAGATTTCCAGCAAGAGTGACAATTTCCTTATCAGAAAGAGGCAGGCTTGATAAAGGAATATCAATATCGTAAACCACTTCAATTCCGCTTGATTTCGCCCGCCGATACATTTGGTGAAGGACCCCAGCTACCACTCCTCGTTCACCTTTGATCGAGAGGTTCGTCTCCTCATACCCCTCTACAAGCTGCTCAAGATAGTTTCTAGCATCATCGGGTTGATGATTTTCGAGCATATAATGAAGGGCGGAAATATGTTTCAGAAAATCATGTCGTTCACTGCGAACGACACGAAAGGTTTCATTAAACTGCTCCCTCTGCTCTTCATAATCTCTAACACTCTTCGAAAGATAGAACATTTTTTGTGAGAGTAAAAGCCTAATTCCTTCAATAGAAAGAAATAATCCAAAAGGAACCACGTTTGTCCATGACGTTTCCCCGAAAATATTCATGATTAGTAGCATCCCTTGCATCACAAAGAGCAGCCCATTTACCTTCGTACTAAGAGAATCGATATGCAGCAGTATTTTTCTATTTAATAAATAAGATGTTCCTAATACTAAAATAGCCGTTACATAGACGGGAATAGCAATGGGGAGAAGATTCAGTACTGCCTGCAAATGGAGAATGGCAAGTATGGAAATCGTTCCCCAATAAATAATTGGCCTCAAGCGTTTCACCTCTAAAAATAGTACTCTTGCAAAAATTCAACCTTTTCCTTTGTAATCATTGCTTGTTCATCGAGTCCCTCGAAGGTCACAATATAGGAGTTTTTAGCATAGAGAGAAAAGTTTTTGACATAATGGATATTGATAATAAAGGAGCGGTGGGAGCGGATAAAATCTCTTTCTCTTAGCTCTCCTTCTAGTTCATTTAAGGTTTGATAGGTTTTAATCGGTCCTGATTTCGTAAAGATCGTTGTTGAACGACCGGACCGTTCAATGAAGACAATATCCTTTTTCTGAACAATATGGATATCATTCTTTCTTTTTATATAAAGTCTGCCTGCAATGTCAGCTGATTTCGTTTTCTCAAGCAAGCGTTCAACTGATTTTTCCAAACGTTCCTTTGAATATGGTTTCATGATGTAATCGTGCACATTTAACTCAAAGGCATGAACGGCATAGCCGCTGTTGCCGGTAACAAATATGACCGCAATATTGAGTGCATGTGAATGTATGATATCTGCAAGCTCATAGCCAGAAAGGGTAGGCATCTCAATATCCGCAATCAGTAAATCGATCGCTTCTTTTTTGATCTGTTCATACGCTTCTTCCGCCGATAACGTTGCAAACACGATCTCTACACCTGGAACCCCTGCTATAATGCCTTTTAGTTTTTCCAAATCGATAAATCGATCATCAACAAGTCCAACCCTCATGTTCTCCCCAACTTCTCCCAGTAGATTATTAATCTATTTTACCACCAAAATAGGCAAATTTGACCTTTTCACGACAACAAATGGAATATTCGCGACATAAGTGAAGATTTACCCTTCGGATGTTTGTATGATGAAATCAAGAAATCAAACAAATGAGGTGTAAAAAAAGTGATTGAAATTCAAGAGGTTACGAAACAGTTTAAGGATAAAAAGGCTTGTGTCACGGCGTTAAAGCATGTTTCTTTCAAGGTTAGGAAAGGCGAGGTTGTTGGACTCTTAGGAGAGAATGGGGCTGGAAAAACAACATTGCTTCGCTCGATTGCCACCCTTCTTAATCCGACAGAAGGCAAAATAAGTGTTGGCAGCTTTGATACAGTCAAAAATCCAGAGGAAATAAAAAAGAATATGGGGGTACTATTTGGTGGCGAAACAGGTCTTTATGACCGATTAACTGCCAGGGAAAATCTTGAATATTTTGCAAGCCTTTATGGACTCAGCAAACACGAGACAAAGGTTCGAGTTGATGACCTCGCCAAGATGTTTGGAATGAAGGATTACTTAAATCGAAAGGTTGGCGGATTTTCGAAGGGAATGAGGCAGAAGGTGGCGATTGCGCGAACCTTGATTCACAATCCAGAAATCATTCTCTTTGATGAACCAACAACGGGTCTTGATATCACTTCATCCAATGTGTTCCGTCAGCTTGTCCATCAGTTAAAAAGTGAGGGCAAGACGATTGTTTTCTCCAGTCATATCATGGAGGAGGTTTCCATGCTATGTGACTCGGTTGCGATGATGCATAAGGGTGAGCTGGTATATCATGGGGACTTAGAACAGCTTTATAAAGAAGAGGGAAGTAAGGATTTAAACTATATTTTCATGAGCAAATTAGTAAGGGGGAACGAACATTATGCTTCTTAATATTTATATAAAGGAAATGAAGGATAGCTTTAGGGACCGCAGAACACTGTTATTAACTGTATTTTTGCCAATCATTATGATGACTGGATTAGTGCTATTCTATGAGAAATTATTTTCAGATGGGGAAGGGGATTCCTTCACTTTAGCAGTAAGCTCTTCAATCACAGCAGAAGAGGAGAATATCTTCGCTGGCTTTGAAAATATCGAACTGATTAAATCCTCAAATCCGGAGGAAACCGTCGAAAACGGAGATGCACAGGCAGCACTACTTTTAACAGAGAATTTTGCCGAAAAGATTCAAAAGGGAGAAGATGCCTCTGCTACGATTATTGGAGACTCATTTAGCCAAAATTCATCCAATCTGATGAATTTGGTCACAAGCGCCTTTGCTGTTTATGAAAAGACAATCATCTCTTCTAGATTACAAGCTGAGGGCACTGACCCGAGTGTGATCCAACCTTTTACCATTGAGCAAAGGGAATTGTCAGGAGAAGATTCAAGCATAAGCTTACTAGCGATGCTCATTCCGATGATGCTAGCATTAGCTATTGGAATTGGAGCCGGGCCTGCAGCAGCTGACCTTTTCGCTGGGGAGAAAGAAAAGAAAACAATGGAGGCATTGCTAATGACTCCAGTGAAACGCTCAACCCTTTTAATCTCAAAGTGGTTAACCATTACCTCCATTGGGACAATTACAGGTATGATTACATTAATCGTCGTAGCTTTAGAAATTACTTTCCTTACAGAAAACTTAAAGAAGGCTGTTACTTTGGGTGAAAATCCAGTTCTTATCGTGGGCTTAGCCATTCTCATTTCGATTGTGTATGCCATGTTTACAGCATCTGTATTAATGCTCACTAGTATTATTGGGAAAACCGTCAAGGAAGCTCAAAGCTATAGTTCCCCAGTTATGATGGTTGCGATGTTCCCAGCTATCATTACATCAACCATTGGGGTCAATGAACTTTCAATGAACTATTTTATCATTCCAATCTTGAATCTATTTAGCCTATTAAAAGAATTGCTCTTCGGTATTATTGATTACCAACATATTATAATCGCGATTGCTAGCAACCTTGTATGTGTAATAATTTTCTTTATCATCAGCCGCATCCTGTTCCTAAAGGACAAATGGGTCATGAACTAATTCGGTACTTTTTGTTCGGTACTTCTTCGGTACCAGGTACCGCCGGTGGACATTTTGCCTGATTTGTCCGCCACAGGTGGACACTTAAAGCTATAGCAGCATAAAAAAACTCCATTCGTCTTGAAAAGGACGAATGGAGTTGCTTCGCGGTACCACCTTTTTTCCAGCCATGCAAAAAAATGCGCACGGTTGGCACTTTCATTGATAACGGTTTTCCCGTCTTTTACTAGTTGAAGATGACCTAGAATCGACTAGCATACCACTTCTTTCATAAAAGATGCTCAAGGGCGACTTCCGTTGGTTTAACCTAGAAAACCTTTCAGCTAATGGTTTTCCTCTCTAAAAAGCTAGTGACCAATGTACTCTTCCCTATCATAGCCATGTATCTGTAATTGTATAATCTTTATACTACCGAATAATCAACGCTAACGTCAATAAGGATAACCAAATTTTTAATATTATATACTCGACTGAACGCTTGGTGACACGGATCTCATGCCATATAGGGGAACCAAACATCAACGCTTGACATAAATTGAGTTATAGGAGCAATTTGAGGAGGAGGAGATGATCCGTTGAGAAGAAGATATAATCCTTACTCCCTTCCACCATGGGTGCGAAAGGCTCGGGGAGTTTGTGAGCAATTTATCATTCCTTTTTGTATTTTCCAAGGGGTTCGAACCCTGTTGTTTCCAACCGCTTTTGATGTGCTATTCCTTATTGTGCTTGTCCTGCTTGCCGTTGCCTTCAAAATGCAAATGATTTAAGAACTTTTCTCAAACATCATTGCTATTGAACTAGAAGCCCAAAACAAGTCAGTTTTGGGCTCCTTCCTGTGCTTGCGCTTGTGCCTGCGCCTCTTTTTCCAGCTTTTTCTGTCTTTCGATCTCATCGATTCGCATGACAATATATTCGGTGTTCTTCAGCTGCCAGTAGTGCCTTTGTAATCTCTGCACTGCTTTCCGTTCATGCTTATGCGGATTCTTATAATAATCCTCCACTGTCCGCAAAAAAGGACCCGGGTGTGCAAAATAACTAAGGAATAAATTCAGTTCATCTTCTCGCAAAGGAAAAAATTTGAAATAAGTGTAAAGCCAATCGATACACTCTTCACATTTTTTTGGATAGGTTTTTAACGTTCGCGATAAATAAGGCAAAAGATCATGCATTGGTGAGCCCTGCCTGCTCCCTTCAAAATTGGAAAAATAGCCATAACCCCGATCATCAAGAATAAAATGCTCTGTCGACAGTTTTCCATGGGATATGACCGCTCTAGCCTTCTCGTCATCCTTCGTTTTTTCAAACCATTGCTTTAATTTATCCATCGAGAACCTTAGAGCTTGACTAATGTCGTGATAATAAAGACAGAATAATAATTCGAACGGGGACATATACCACTTGCTTTCACATTGTTCAAGAAAGCCAACTAACAGCTCATTTTCCTTCTCCCATTCATGGACGGTATTCTCATAATGCTCACGCTTCTCCTCCTTGTCGATCGAAACCTCTCGGACTGACAAGGTATGAAGCCTCGCAAGCTCCCGAAACATTTGCTTTTGCCTTTCATCCACATCCTCTTTAACCTCATTTGGAAGCCAGGGCATCAAATAATAGAGACTGCCCTGATGCATGATTGCATACCGTCCATCTAATGTAGGAAAAATAGGGACGATTCGGTTGTACCCCTTTTGATAAAGATACTGGACATGGCGAATAAAATCAGTTCCGTCGGTTGGTGTAATCCTCTTCAAAGCAAAAACACCTTTGTCGGAATAGACCCGCTGGACCTTGCCAAAGCTCTCGACAAAGTGAGGGGTCACCCCATATTGCCTTAATATTGGAGTGATCTGCTGTAAGTGATTACTCATCATCAACCACTTCTTTCCCTCATGCTGAAATATTTAAGGCCTTTGCGCTACTGCTAACGGAATATAAAGAACCTGCCCCTC
>DLCS01000083.1:16410-18869 GCA_002480735.1 Bacillaceae bacterium UBA7792
CTCATATATGTCCTGTGTGACTTCAAGCTGATTGACCTTCATCAAGGCTTGTGTCGTCACTTCATATCTGTCAGCTAATGAATCAAGTGTATCGCCATTTTGGACAATGCAGACTTTAAGCTTTGCTACATCCTCATGCTCCTCTTTTCGAGCTAGAAATTCCGTAATGGATATTCCTTTTTTCTTAGAGATTTTCTTTTTCTTCTTCTTTACGATCTCTTCAGAAGAGGACGAGGATGAAGATTCACTCTCTACATGGGATGGACTTTCCGATTCTAATTCAACCTCATGTTCAACTATTTCTATATGGGAATGCTCTTGGTGACTAGCCGGTTTTTCTTTTCTCTGCGCTGAAAAAGAAATATCCGGATATTCTTCCTGTGGTGCTCGTAGTGTTGGAACTTTCTCCGATACCAATGGTTCGGAAGCGGGATCATCTGAAGGCTTCTCTTCCTCTGAGCTTTTCCTTGCCTCGACTTCAAATGATGCGAATAGATCATGCGCTGTAGGATTTGTTTCTTCGATTACAGGCGGTGGGGTTAGCTTGACCTCAATAGGTTCTTCCGTCTCTTCAAGTTCAGGTGATCTCAAAGCAACCTCTATCTCCTGTTCTTTTTCAGCTACTTCCGTAGACTCCTCGCCCTTCAATCCCGTAATCGTTAAATCCGCTGTCAGCTTCATACAGCTTTTATCTGGGAAGACATAATCAAAGGATTCAATCTCGACATCTATGTCATAGACATTATGAATTCGATTATGTGGAATCGTGATATCCACAGGGAAACGGTGAGAAAACTCCGTAACGCCGTCTCCTCGTTCTTCTACAACCTGAATAAATTTGGGGGAGAGCGGAAAATCATCCTCCTCGGCAGCGTCAGAATGATGACGTTTATATTCACCTGTTAATTGTAATGCACCTTCAATCGTTACATACTGTTCGTTTTCATGAATGGTTATATTGGGGTCAAGCGAAATTGTTAATAACTCCGCTACTTCCTGTCCTTTTTGAAACCACACCGATTCTTCCAAGGAAAACCGTAAGAATGATTCCTTTTCTTCAGACAAAGCGACTCCTCCTTTCGTAACTCTCATCAATCACCATGTCATTTACAATTTATGTGCAGGAAAATATTTTTATGATAAATGTGCACAAAAACATTCGTAACCTTTTGCATGTGATATATATAGAATAGTCGGTGGCATACCTTCTCTTCGCTGTTGCTCCAAACCCGCGAGCAAAGGCTCGTTCAGGTATACCACCGATCTATAATTATGCACAAAAAAACTGGGACCTGTCAGATAAACAAGTTCCCAGTTTATTAGTGAATTATTTTAGTGTGGAAAAAGCCACTTCTGCAGCAGCGATTGTTTTTTCAATGTCCTCATCACTATGGGACGTTGATAGGAATAGACCTTCGAATTGAGATGGAGGGAGGAATACACCTTGGTTAGCCATCTCACGATAATAAGAAGCAAAGAAGTCAAGATTAGAAGTTTTCGCTGTATCGTAATTGATGACAGCTTCATTCGTGAAGAAGAAACCAATCATCGAACCCGCACGGTTGACAGTGATTGGCACCTCATATTTCTCGGCAGCCTTTGTCAAACCTGCTTCAAGCATATCGCCCTTGCGGATAAATTCATCATAGATTTCAGGTGTTAGCTGACTTAAGGTTTCATACCCTGCTGTCATCGCTAACGGATTTCCGGAAAGGGTACCAGCCTGATAGATCGGGCCACTCGGTGCAATTTGCTGCATAATTTCTGCACGGCCACCGTAGGCACCGACTGGTAATCCTCCACCAATGACTTTACCTAAGCAAGTAATATCAGGAGTAATGCCAAAATAACCTTGGGCACAATTATAGCCGACACGGAAGCCTGTCATAACTTCATCAAAGATTAATAAGGCACCGTACTGGGTTGTTACATCCCGTAAGCCCTGTAGGAAGCCTGGTAGAGGAGGAACCACTCCCATATTGCCTGCTACCGGCTCAACGATAATGCCTGCAATGTCTTCTCCATAATGTTCGAAAGCAACCTTGACACTTTCTAAGTCATTATATGGAACGGTGATCGTATTCTTGGCGATTCCTTCTGGGACCCCAGGGCTATCCGGTAAGCCTAAGGTAGCCACCCCAGAACCAGCCTTAATAAGCAAGGAATCCCCATGGCCATGATAGCAGCCTTCAAACTTCAGAATCTTATTACGACCAGTATAGCCTCGAGCAAGACGAAGAGCACTCATCGTTGCTTCTGTCCCTGAGGAGACCATGCGCACAACCTCAATGGAAGGAACTCTCTCCTGCACAAGCTTCGCAAGTTCATTTTCCATTAAAGTTGGAGCACCAAAGCTTGTCCCCTTTTCTGCTACTTTTTTTAGTGCTTCCACTACGCGATCATTCGTATGCCCAAGGATGAGCGGTCCCCATGAGAGGACATAGTCAATATATTCATTG
>DLCS01000053.1 GCA_002480735.1 Bacillaceae bacterium UBA7792
TTGTGGCAACGACCTGAACCTGTAGCTCATTCGCTAAGGATAAGAGCTGCTCATTAATGGCTGCTTCCTTCTTCAAACCATGGTTTTGCACGCCAAAATAAAAATTCTCATTAGTAAAAATCTCTAAATAATCCTTTGCACGTCTCTTCGCTTCTTCCATGCTTCCGTTGGCAAGGAACCCCTCAATCTCACCCTTTAATCCTGGGGTAATCGCAATTAGACCGCCCCCATATCCTCGCAGCCATTTTGGCGGGATCCCAGATGGAGAAGTGGTTTGGACCGTACTTGAAATCTTTAAAAGATTTTGAAAGCCCTGTTGGTTTTTGGCTAATAGAACTAATGGATAGGATACCTCTTCATTGCTTTCACTTTGAACCATAACGGTTAAACCGATAATCGGTTTGAGCGAGGCCTTGAGGCAGGCTTTATAAAAAGCAATGGTTCCGTACATCACATTTCGATCCGTTAAGGCAATAGCCCTGAAGCCTTGTTCCTTTGCATGCTGGACTAAATCCTCAATCCTTGCAGTACTCATTAAGAGGCTATAAGAGCTATATACATGAAGGTGAACAAATGACATTGTTTTTCCCCACCTTTACCGTTTCATTCTTTCCTTTATTATAGAGCCACTGTGAATAAAAAGAAAATATGTTCTCTTTTTTTTGATCTCAGAAGGCTGTTTTCATACGGAGTGAGAAAAGTATCTCTGAAAAATCATATATGTGGATGTTTGTCCATATGATGTAGTATCGGTCACACGAGACTTTTTACAGTGAGGATGACATTCTATGAAGGAACAGCCATTTTTTACATTGTTATTTGACAGCTATTTCATTGCCTTAGGTGTTCTTCTTGGAGGAGCGCTTATTGGTGGAATCGGAGCCTTTTTAACGGGAAAACCGTTGATGACAGAAATCTTTCGCATCTCATCCTCCATTCGAATATGGGCCATTGTGGCAGCAATTGGTGGTACCTTTGATGCTTTTTACAGCTTTGAAAGAGGGTTATTTGACGGGGACACAAAGGATCTCTTCAAAACCTTTCTCCATATTCTATCTGCATTAGGGGGAGCGCAAACAGGGGCACTGGTCATCACCTGGTTAACAGGGGAGCATGTGTCACAATGAAAATCCCACCTGGCTATCGGATACAGGAATGGAGGAGACTTTTTGTAGGAATGGCGCTAGGAGCGCTTATTAGCTGGCTCATTTTTCTGTACATTTATGGGGAGTGGCAGGAGAAGTACAGCAAGACGATTAAGGAGCAAGAAGAAAGTATTCATAATCTCAAGAAGGAAAAAGAAATTTGGCAGGAGGATATTCAGAAGCTCAATAAAGAGAACAAAGATAAGCTGACCATTCAGAAAATTGACGTCAAAATCATTAACTACGAAAGATACAAATTAGATCTTTTCAGCGTTTATGAAATAGAAGAGGATGTGAAGGAGGATATCCGCTCACTGTTAGCAAAGGATATCGAAACAGCCTACAAAAGCCGCGAATTATTAAGAAGGACCATTGAAAATAAAACCTTTAAGGCACATGATAAGCGATATCGTCTACAAATTGAAGAAATCATCTACTATACAACCCTCTCCGTATATTTAACGATTCAATTTGATGATTAGCCTAGAGAGACTACTATCTCCCTAGGCTAAAATCTTAGTAATTTTTACAGGCTTCTTCTAAATCCTTCATGACATGGTCTACTTCATCCCAGGAATAAATCGATGCTCCGGCTGCCAGCGGATGTCCACCACCATTATATCTTCTCGCAATCGTATTAATGACTGGACCTTTTGAGCGAAGTCGGACCCGGATTTGATCCTCTTCCTCAATAAAAAATGCCCATGCCTTAATTCCTTTTACATCCCCCAATGTGCTAACGAGCTGTGATGCATCTGATGGTCTTGTGTCAAATTCCTCTAATAACCCCTTGTGAATGACCATGGAGGCAACACCATTTTTATTCATTTCAAAATTCTGTAAAACATAACCATGAAGTTTCACCAGGTTCGGTGGCAGTTCGTACATTCGATCAAAAAGCTCTGTCCGATCAAACTGAAACTTAATTAATTCACTCGCATAGGCAAAGGTTTTTTCAGTTGTGCTTGGGTAAAGGAATCGGCCCGTATCACCAACAATTCCCGCATACAAAAGTCTTGCGGCCTCGTTGGACATCTTTAAGCCTTTATCCTTCATCTCTAGGAAGAATTCATAGATCATTTCACTGCATGAGCTTGCAGTCGTATCAACCCACAGCAAATCTCCATAGGGCTCTTCGTTTGGGTGATGATCAATTTTGATGATAAAATCACCCAATTGATATCTTTCATCACAGATTCTTGCTTCATTTGCCGTATCTGTCACAATCACTAGAGCGCCTTGATAGATGTCATTTGAGATCTCATCGAGCCTGCGTAGAAAGTTAAGAGTTTCCTCCTCTTTCCCAACGGTATAAATGTTTTTTTCGGGGAAGGAGGTCTTTAAAATTTCCGCCAATCCGCCCTGTGAGCCATAGGCATCTGGATCCGGACGCACATGGCGATGGATAATAATGGTTTCGTATTGTTTAATCTTCTCTAAAATTTGCTCTTTCATTTTGTACTCCTTTTATGGAAGTCAGTCTCTTGACAAGTATTAGCCTTTAAATCTATTCCTACTATCATTTTTACCACAAATAATAAAAGAAAAGGCTATTTTTTCTAAATTTTTCGGTTGAGAAGTGTAGAATATGATTTTAGATTTAATGTAAGATTTACACTCTTCTAGCTTTTTTCTTGAAAAATCGTTAAAATATAAGAAGCTGTCGAAATATGGAGGAAGTATTATGCCTATTCTTGTTATCCTTTTTATATTCTCATTGTCATTTTATGTTTTTTATAAAGCAAAATATTTTCGAACCCATCGACCTGCCGAAAAAAAGTGGATTTCTTCGAAGGCAAGCGTTTGTTTAGGTCTTTTCGTTGCTTTTTTTGGATTAAATCAGTTCTTTGTCAATCATTCAGCTGTTAGCTATATTGTTGGGACTGTGTTTGTCCTGTTAGGAGCTATAAATGTGTGGGGTGGAATCAAGTCGTATAAGTTTTATCTGCCTCTTGCCGTAGAAGAAGCCGAACAGTTCAAGCATCAGTAATCATTGAAGCCGCTCTTTCTTCAGGGAAAGGGCGGCTTATTAATAATTACTGGCGATCAATAAGCTGACACATCATCATCGCCTTCCCAACTAGTACACCTTCATTATAAACCTCCACATCCACCTTTCCAAATTTACGCCCTACCTCTAAAACGCGAGGGTGGATATCTAGTGTACTATCAATTTGGACAGGCTTAAGAAAGTAAATCGTCATATTTTCAACGACAAGGTCGCCCTTCTTAAAACCTCTCAGCACTCCATTGGCCGCTTCCGTTACAATTGTCGTAAACACTCCATACGAAATCGTTCCAAGATGGTTGGTCATCTGAGGTGTGACTTCACAACGATAGGTTTCATCACTTTTTGTTTTTCCTTTTGTTAAAATGAGCTGACTTGTGACAATATCGTCGAGGGTTTCTCCGACCTGGGGCTGTCTTTGAATCATTTGCAGCGCCTTAAGAACATCTTGTCTGCTAATGATTCCAAGGAGTTTATTGTTATTGTCCGTGACAGGCAGTAACTCAATTCCTTCCCAAACCATCATATGTGCAGAGGAAGCAACACTTGTTTGTCCACCTACGGTCATCGGGTTTTTTGTCATTATTTTTTCAATTGATGTATTTGGCTCTGCACCAATGACGTCCTTTGAAGTAACAATTCCTTGCACCTTCATATTAGCATCCACAACTGGATAGCGGCCATGGGTTGTACTGCGGTTATACTCGTACCATTTCTCAACCTTGTCAGTCGTCTTTAAATAAATGGTTTCTGTAACAGGCTTCAAAATATCTTCCACTAAAACAATTTCCTTCTTGATTAACTGGTCATAGATCGCCCGGTTAATCATGGCCGCAACGGTAAACGTATCATAGCTAGTAGAAATGATAGAGAGCTGAAGCTCATTCGCTAATTTCTTTAGCCCATCCTCCGTATCGAAGGCTGCTGTACTTACCACCGCCGCCCGTGCATTCAAAGCGTATTCA
>DLCS01000202.1:0-498 GCA_002480735.1 Bacillaceae bacterium UBA7792
TTTGACTTCTCCCATTTTGGTCAAGTGAAAGCTGAAGAGCTGGAGCAAATTGAAGCGATTGTCAATGAGAAAATATGGCGTGGCCTAGCCGTTAATATTGACTATAAGGATATTGACGAAGCAAAGTCGATGGGTGCCATGGCTCTTTTTGGTGAAAAATATGGTAAAATCGTTCGTGTTGTTCAGGTTGGAGATTATAGCCTGGAGCTTTGCGGGGGCTGCCATGTACCTAATACATCGGTAATTGGCCTCTTTAAAATCGTGTCTGAAAGTGGTATTGGAGCGGGTACCCGCCGTATTGAAGCGGTGACAGGGGAAGCGGCTTACCTACAAATGAATGAACAAATTGGCATATTGAAAGAAGCAGCTTCAAAGCTTAAAACCAGTCCGAAGGAAGTAGCGAACCGTGTAGACCTCCTTCAAGCGGAAATCAAACAATTGCAGCGCGAAAATGAATCTCTTGCCGCAAAATTGGGCAATATTGAAGCGGGGAGCTTA
>DLCS01000202.1:576-3056 GCA_002480735.1 Bacillaceae bacterium UBA7792
GAAAATGCTAAAAATATAGCAGGTGTCAATGTCTTATCAGCCAAGATTCAAGGCGTTGACATGAGCAATCTACGAAATATGGCGGATGATCTAAAGCAAAAGCTTGGCTCAGCAATCCTTGTTCTCGGCAGTGTGCATGATGACAAAGTGAACATTATTGCGGCTGTGACAAAGGATTTGATTGATAAAGGCTACCATGCTGGAAAACTCGTTAAAGAAGTAGCTACTCGCTGCGGTGGTGGGGGTGGTGGACGTCCCGACATGGCCCAAGCCGGTGGTAAGGATCCGAACAAGCTAGATGAGGCCCTTGGATATGTCGAAGAATATGTGAAATCGTTTGATATTGGGACAAAGTAGTGTAAAATGTAGGTAACTAAGAGGCAAGTTTTAACAGCCTTTTACTTTTGATTCGCGTGTGAATGAAGAAGCGAGGTGCAAATCATGAGCTCATTTGATAAAACAATGAGATTTAGTTTTCCGGAAGAGCCTTTTGAACATGATGTGAATGAAGTTCTTTTTGAGGTGTATGAGGCTCTTCAAGAAAAAGGGTACAACCCAATAAATCAAATTGTTGGTTACCTACTTTCTGGTGATCCTGCTTATATACCGCGTCATCGGGATGCAAGAAATATTATCCGCAAGCTTGAGCGAGATGAAATCATTGAGGAACTAGTAAAATCCTATTTAAAACAAAGGCGAGAGGGCTCTTAATGTATGAGAATAATGGGACTTGATGTCGGCTCGAAGACAGTTGGGGTCGCTCTAAGTGATGAACTGGGATGGACTGCCCAGGGCTTAAATACCATTCATATCAATGAAGATGAAAAGAAATATGGTTTTGAGCAAATTGGAGAGATAATTAGGCAATACGATGTTGACAAGGTAGTGGTTGGATTACCCAAGAATATGAACGGAACCATTGGACCAAGAGGAGAGGCAAGCCAATTCTATGGACGTGAACTAGAGAAAAAATTCGGGCTGCCGGTGATCTATTGGGATGAGCGTTTGACGACGATGGCTGCCGAGAGAGTCCTTCTTGAAGCGGATATGAGCCGAAAAAAAAGAAAGAAAGTAATCGATAAAATGGCAGCAGTCATGATTTTGCAAGGCTATTTGGATAGTCAAAAATAAAGACTCTTTCACTTATGAAAGTAGTCAAATACTATGAGGTGAAGAAATGAATCACGGTGATAACCATATTACAGTTATTGATGAAGAAGGAAATGAGCAACTATGTGAGATTCTTTTCACATTTGATTCAGAGGAATTTGGAAAATCCTACGTGCTTTACTATCCAATTGGTGAGGATGATACAGATGACGAAGATATAGAAATCCACGCATCTGCCTTCATTCCATCTGAAGACAATAAGGATGGGGACCTGCAGCCAATTGAAACGGATGAGGAATGGGACTTAATTGAGGAAATGCTTAATACATTCCTTGAGGAAGAGGACGACGAATAAAAAACGAAGAAGAGGCTGGCAGATGTCAGTCTCTTTTCCTTTTTCGATAGAATTTGCGATTTTCATGTGAAAATATAGTATAATGGTCAGGATGAATGTAGCAAAGTAGGAAATTCCCTACTTTTGTTGATCGGGGGAATATGATGTCGCAGGAGGATAAACATTCCAAAAAGGAATACATGCGTGAGAAAATGATGGAGCGACAGGCAGAAGCGAAAATTGTTCGCAAAATTGTTTTGATTGCTTCGCTTATTTTACTACTGGTTCTTGGTGGTACAATCGCAGGTGGATATTTCTATATAAACAGTGCTTTAAAGCCTGTTGATCCTAAAAACAAAACAGAAAAAAAGATAGAAATTCCTATTGGATCTTCCGTTTCAGGGATTGCGCAAATTTTGGAGGATAACGGGATTATTAAAAATGCGAAGGTTTTTAAATATTATGTTAAGCTCAGGAATGAATCTGGATTTATGGCTGGTGAATATGCCTTGACCCCTGCTATGACATTCCCTGAAATTATTGAGAGTCTCAAAACAGGGAAAATCATGGAGGAGGTTGTCTTTAAGATTACCATTCCAGAAGGAAAGCAATTAAAAGAAATCGCTACAATTATTGCTGAAAAAACCAAACATAATGCGAATGAGGTCTTAACCCAATTAAATAATAAGGAATTTATCCAACAGCTTATTGAGAAATACCCAAATCTGTTAACGGATGAAATCCTAAATCCTGAGATAAAGTTTCCACTTGAGGGGTATTTATTCCCGGCAACCTATCCATTTTATAAGGAGAATCCATCCATAGAAGAAATCGTGTCCGTTATGCTCGATAAGACGGAGAAAGTCATCGAGGAATATTCGGGTCCGATGGTGGAGAGGGAGTTTACTGCGCATCAGCTTCTGACGATGGCTTCATTGATTGAGGAAGAGGCAACTGAGCAGGTGCAAAGAGACCAAATTGCCAGTGTATTTTATAACCGTATCGATGCTGGAATGCCTTTGCAAACAGATCCAAC
>DLCS01000036.1 GCA_002480735.1 Bacillaceae bacterium UBA7792
AACCGTATGGACAAAGATTCTACCAGGGTTGCTCATTGCTGCTGCTATTTGGGTGCAAAGAAAACGGATTTCAGGAGAGCTGAAATGGATTCCAACCTTCCTCGCTGGTGCTTATCTGCTACAGCCTTACTATGTGTTGATCAGTGAGCTAGAGGTTCATTATCTATTATTGCGGGAAGCGTATGTTCTTCCGTTCATCGTTTTTGTAATCTATTTGCGCCGTTGTCTAAAGGGAAGGCATGAAAAGCTTACAGGTCAGCTGCAATGGGGTGTTCTTTTCATCGTATCGTTGGTGTTGGTTGTAGATGGTCTTGAGACTTCAACCATCTATGATGCACTAATTCTTGGGAGTCTCTCGTTAGTTTCGATTCTAGCTGGAGCCTTCCTACGGATAAAATCTTACTTCTTTATTGGCTCGGGTGTCCTTTTGCTCAATGTATTTATGCAAACGAGACCGTTCTGGGGGAACCTGCCATGGTGGGCATACCTTTTGATTGCGGGATCGATTCTCATTGCTGTGGCGAGCTCAAACGAATGGAACAAACAAAAGGTGGCTCGTGGAGAAACGACGATGCTTGGTGTGTTTAAGAAAAAGTTCCTGGAAATGTGGAAGCAGTGGAAATAGGAAAGCAAGGGGGCACGATTTGCAAGATTCGTGTCCTCATCAGCATTTCTGTACTCCCCGAAAATTCAAAAAAGCTGCTCCGTGCAATTTTCGCACGGAAGACAGCTCTTATTAAATCCCCTTTATTGAAAGAAAAAGATCCCCATTAATGAATAGATGATGACAGTTGAAAAGAGAACGGTCATATGCACAAGCGAGTAGACAAACATTGACTTCGCCCATTTGTTTGCATCCATTTTCTTAGAGCCATAGATGCTGAGTACAAGCCAGCCGATGCTTAGAATCAGTGCAACAAGCATCAATCCAAGGCTAAGTGTACCGAATAAGAAACTGATGGCAACCATAATGAACAAATAAACATTGGTCTGAATGTAGGTTCTCTTGACCCCCTTGACAACAGGAAGCATCGGTACATTGGCTGCTTCGTAATCTTCATGACTGCGAATCGCAATAGCG
The DNA here is from genome assembly GCA_002480735.1 of Bacillaceae bacterium UBA7792. Taxonomy (GTDB): domain Bacteria; phylum Bacillota; class Bacilli; order Bacillales; family Cytobacillaceae; genus Robertmurraya; species Robertmurraya andreesenii. Next base: position 1,082 of record DLCS01000036.1, read on the forward strand.
TAGAAATGAGGCATTTGCCAAATTACCGTGACGACAAAAAGTCCAATAATTGCAGGATGGGTAATGTCTGGCTGGATGGCAGCCCAGCCGATGAGTGGCGGCATGGCACCAGAAATACTTCCTACCTCTGTGTTCCAAATTGTTCTTCGTTTGGTCCACATCGTATAGGGAACAACATAGAAAAAGACTCCTAAAAAACCAAGTAATCCAGCCAGCGGTGTTGCAAGAGTAAGTATACCGACTCCGAAAATGGTCATTAGAATACTAAGCAACAACACGGTTTTTGGAGAAATTTCACCGGTCACGGTCGGGCGTTTTCTCGTCCTTTTCATGATGGCGTCAATATCCCGATCGTACAGATTATTGAGTGCACCAGCAGCAGCTATGACGAGAGTTGTCCCGATTAAGGCGTACACGATATTTGGAAATGTCTCGACAAGGTCCTTTTGGTAGGTATATAAAGAGAGGGTTAATCCCGCAAACATCGGAATCAAGTTGGATTTAATAATCCCTGTCTTGACAGTCGCTCCAATGATTTTTGACAAAGGCTGTCTCGGCAGCGCTGTTGAAAGTTGTTTTTCATTCATCACTTTGACGATGTCCTTTACGTAAGTATTTGTAAGTTAAGATTTTTATTGTCCAATATTGATTTTACCATGTTTGTGAGAAAAATCACTACTTTTGCTTGAACATTTTTAAAATAGCTACAATCGGGATGATTCTTCTTTCTAATAACAAAAAAGAGTTTGGTGGAAATTCTCTACCAAACTCTCACATTTTTCAAGAAGTCCTACGCCCTCAAATCCATTATCTCCATATAACAAATGGTCCCCCAATCTATCTCTTGCAGGCCGTTTTGGGTCATTATTTGTACTCGTACTCCATCTGAGTTAGACAGGATTCCTTTGATATTATAATGATCGATCGTTTTTATTAATATCTTTTTCCCTAAGAAATCCATCAAGTATTGCTGAAGAGTGAGTCCGAAAAATAAGTTGACTAGCTCTGGCCTCTTACCAACAAATTCTCCAAAATTGAAAACCATTTGTCTCCTAGTTTCCTTATCCGTTTTCAAAAATTCTGGTTCATGATCGAGTTTTGCGTCTTGATCCCATTCAAGCGAAATCAACTGTTCATATAGAATGAATACGAATTGTCCATGAGTATTGATTTGCACAAAGTCTCGACCTGCTGTTCCTAGCAAACCTGATACCTTCTTTTGACAATCTACGGTTGCTTTAATAGGAATTCCTTGCAACTGAAGTAGTTGAAGCTGTAGCCGGCGCATATTGTTCGGATTTCTTTGATTTCCTAGTGACCGTAATAAATCATTGGCTACCTCAATGCATCTTTGTAGCTCATCTAATAATTCGGGTGGCAGGGGACTATTAGGTGATGAGAATCGTTTGGTCGGAAATTGTTCTGGACAAGGAAATGGAGAGCCGAAATGGTCATTTTGAACTTTGGCTGATTGAACCTCTACACAGCAAATCCGTGATTTGGGATGACCTCTTTTACATGTACAGGATTCTTTATGGCAAATGAGGCAAATTGTCATTTTGCATCCCCTACTTTTCCAAGTGTCTTTAATGGTGCAAGCAGCGGGCTCTTTCGATCCAGCACCCGCATGATCCCCCACACCCCAAGTTCGATGTCCCAACGAATGAGACCAGAACGGTACATATAATCTCCTGGTTGCTCTAGGAATCCGCCAGCCCCATAGAATAATGGAAAATCTAGGTTCGTTCCTGGACTAATTTCTCCTCTAGAAGAGATGGTGGAAGAATTCACATCGTTCGGGCTTCTCAAAAATTTGTGTCCATGGATATGAAAGGAATGGGCTCTTGGTTTATCAGCTGGAAAAACAAGTCGTAATGTTACGGGATCACCAGGATAGGCCATTAGGAGTGGGGTGCTCGGATCTGTTCTTCCCTCGGTTGAGCTAAACACCTTGAAGGCCTCTTCAAAGTTGTCAATGCGGTTGCTAAATCTTTCATTACGATAATTGAAGGCCCTTGAACCTTGATCCTCAAAATCTGCATCCTCTTCTTCTTCCTCCACTTCAAATAGGGGATCAGGGTCGATGATGAGTTCACCGTTCTTGTCGAGGAGTCTTGCGCCGTCATGCATCAGGAGGGCAAACTCTCTAAATTCGTATAGTAGTGGATTTGAAATAATCGCTTGGCTTCCTGTTTTGATTTCTTCTCTTGTCTTTGGATCGAGATAGGAGGAACCCCTTGGCTCTGAAATAAGCATTCCAAAAGCACCGTGATGCCTATGATTACGAATATCAGCCATATCCCAAAGATTGGTAGAGCCGAATTCACGGTCAATATACCATCTGTACGTAATCGACTCTCCTGGTGCAATTGTTTGATCCCTATTGAAGCCAACGGTTGCCCCGTCTGAGTCACGAACGTCATATACCACCAACTGCGCATGCATTGAAATTCTATTAGAAGGGGGGAAAGATGCATCAACCGGGACTCCTGGATATCCGTGAATTTCATCATGATGAAATTTACCTGTTAGTCTATTCGTAAGTGTGACTTCGACCCATTCACCAGAATTTGCTCTTAGGATCAGCGGCTCAGGATTTAATTTTCCGGATAGAATGTCCTTCTCGTGTTCCTTCAGAGCAAAGACGATCCCAAATGGGTCATGATCACCGGCCTTGTTATAAAAGATTGGGGTCTGAAGGGCGACGACATCATATTTGCGTATTTTTGCCCCTGGTGGATAAGGGTTGTGATTTTCTTCAACCCGTGGAGGCTTTTTTCCAGTTGGGCATGGCAATGGTTCTTTTCTTGGTGATGGCGCTTCTCGATCGGTTAATGGGATAAGATGGGGGACTCTTTTTTCAAATGTTCGAACCAGGCCCCAGTTTCCAAGCCAAATATCATCTAGTGAACCAAAATGGTAGAGCATATCGAAGTCGCCCTTACCTTCAATTTCAAATTCGAACGTAAATTCTTCGGCTATGACAGTATGCTGGTGTTGATCAATTTCTGAATCTAAGTCTGGTCTTTCCCGATGCCAGCGTTGCCGATGGAGGTTAAAGCTGTGAGATTCCTCATGTGCACCCTGGATAAGACGAATTCTAACGGGGTCACCATTATAGGTCTCCAAAAGTGGTGTTACAGGGTCTCCATGAACCCATGAGCTGAAGACATAGGCAGGATCACAATCAGGCTTTTTCAGACGAAACTGAATCGGTTCATTTCGGTAATTAATCCCCATTACGCCAGGGTCATCTGGAGAACCAGGGAATGGCGGTGGGTTCAATGGACATCCGTCCTTATCAAATAAGAGTGAAAAGTCATGAACAAATAAACTAAATTCACGAAAGTCAGGGATAAGTGGATGAACAATCGTTGCTTGTGTTCCAGATTTTAGTTCTTTTCCAGTTCTCGAGTCTAAGAATTTAGAGCCTCTTGCTTGAATGTTAATCCCTGCAAAAACTCCGTGCTGCTGATGTTCATTTGCGAATAAATGGTCATGCCAGAAGGTTGCTTTCAATTCGACATCCGCAAACCATTGGTATTCAATCGTTTCCCCAGGCAAAATACCTGAATCATAGTTCCAGCCGACATTCGCACCATCGGCAACGAGCGGATCAAATTTAACAAAGTGAACATGCATTCCAGCTTCATAAGTTCGGTTAACAAGTTGAAAGGCGTTCCCGCCAAGGGTTTCTGGTAGTTTATTTGTGAACTTCAAACGTATGCATTCGCCTGCGTTCGCACGAATGACAAGTGGCTCTGCTTTCTTTCGACCTGAACGGACGTCTTCTTCATCTTCAGCAAGCACGTATAATCTTCCTTCCGGATCATGCCAGCCTTGGTCGTTATAGACGATGGGCATTTGCATGAGCACGACATGGAACTCTCTTTCAGGTGTGACTCCAGGGGTACATGGATTCGCAAACACTGCACCAGGTACGGCATTTGGAGCAAAATGATTCTTTTCAATCTGAGTGGCTTCTCTCCCGCCCTTAATTCCTAGTGGTGGACGGGGGGCCTTGCACCCCACAATACCAGGGATGAAGTTCGGGAATCCTGGTCTTTCAATGGTCGGCTCTGGTGGAAGTGGTCGATCTGGCAATGGATTGAGTCGCTTAATTGGAACACCATTTGGATAGCACTGACTACCATCCTGCAACGTATCGAAATTCCGCTGAATCCCCCACATTCCTTCGCCAAAGTGAGGGTAGAGATGACAGTGAATGATCCATCTCCAGCGGCTTCTTGAAAGCTACCAGCTCCATATAACGGCGTAACTGTAAAATGTGTCTGTGGGGAAATGGCTTGCACATCGAGAATCTCTGAATCCTGGTCCGTCGGTTCAAAAAGTCATTGGTGGACATGGTAGTGGAAGGAGTGGGTTTCCTGTGTTCCTGCATGGACAAGCCTGATCTTGATGGGGTCGCCCACATAAGCTCGGAGTATTGGCGTATCAGGATCTCCAAACACCCAGGAATCATGATGGACTTCCTCACCTTCACAATCAGGACAGACGACGCCTTCTTGAATCAATCTCATTCTGTTCCGCATTGGCTCGGCACGATAATTCACGAGATGGGTCGCTTCTGGCTGTAAAGTATGTGGGCTGATCGGTTTTTGTCCTGTTAAATCATCGACCTCCATCTCATCGTGGAAGAACCAGCCATACTCACGGAAAGAAGGGAGTAGGGGATTATGAACATCGGCAAAGCAGCCGCTGTTTATTGGTTTACCTGTTACAGGGTCTGTCCAATAAGAACCTCTAGGCTCTACAAAAAGGGCACCAAATAAACCGTGGACGTTGCTCCCTTTTTCACTCGAAAGCGGATTTCCTAAATCTGAGAAAAAGTGTACTCCTTCTTGCTGGACCTTCCATTTGTAGACGATGGTATCACCAGGTGCAACCGTCGTGTCTGGATTAAGGCCAACAAATGCACCATCCGAAGTTAACACATTGTATTCGGCGTTTTGAATATGCATCGATGTATGAAATGGAAGTTGGTTTTCAAATAATACTTCAACCTCGTCTCCAACGTTTGCACGAATCACGAGTGGCTCGACTAAATCCACGGTGGAGAAGGGTTTATGCTTCACCTGCTCTTTAATGATCTCTTCATTTTCCTTTAATACATACATCATTCCGTCAGGGTCATGATCACCGAATCTATTTACCACAATTCTGATGGGGATTGCGACAATATGAAACTTTCTAATCATGCTTCTTCATCCTAATATCAGGGATTGGTCTGCCCTTTCTTTCAATATAAAAAACTTCAATTTTGTCGATGTGAATGTTGAAGGTTTCTCCATCAAATTCTGCTAAGTTTGTAATCTCCGCTTTTATTTGAAGGTAGTCTCCCTC
>DLCS01000041.1:0-3241 GCA_002480735.1 Bacillaceae bacterium UBA7792
GTTAGATACCCATGTGGAAAGGGTAAGTAAGAGATTAGCCATTTGTCGCTGGAAGGATTCGGTCTTAGAGGTGGAAAAAACCCTTATGAGAAAGATCCCGAAGGAGGAATGGTCAGAAACCCATCACCGCCTTATTTTCTTTGGACGCTATCATTGCAAGGCTCAAAATCCACAATGTGATATCTGTCCCCTGTTGGAGCTTTGTCGCGAAGGAAAGAAAAGGATGAGAAAAAAATGAAGCAAGCATGCATTGAGGTCCCTGCTGAGCTTAAGCATCCCTTCTTTTTTCCCGATGGTAGCATTCTTTTAGCCATTGACCACGAGGCCACACTTAATCTCGAAATCCCTTTTATGTATGAAGCGGCTTATTTTTCGGGTATTGAAGCTCATAAGCCATGGCTGCACTCTTCAGAGAGCATTTCCGCCCTTTTGACGGAATGGGAGAAGGTAAAGGAGGCTATTCGCATTCCTTTGCAAAAGCGGGATAAAAGATCTGTTATTCCGCCTATGAGAAAAGGAATTGGTCTTTTTCTACAATTTTTACATTGGGCCAATGGACAACCTACCAAATTATGCCCAGAAATTGCATATCATCTGTTAGAGATAAAGCCTGTTAATGTACAGGAAAGATTGGATTTTGTAATGGAACGTCCTGGATTGCATCATTCCTATATGCAGCTCAGAGAGCTGATGATCGAGCTTGAAAAAGGATATGAAAAGTCTATCGCATTAAAGAAACGAAAGTAAAAGCGTCTAAGCTATGTAAGCCTAGACGCTTTTGTTTTAGATTTTGAACTTAGCAACATGTTCTAGCTTAAGGAGCGGGAAGGGCGCTCAACATTTGTTCATCGCCCAGGGTTAAGGTCTGTTTCCGTTATTTCCACCCTGGTTTCCTCCACCTGTATTGCCACCCTGGCCCGGCTGCCCATTACCGTTGCTATTGCCGTTTCCGTTTCCACCCTGGTTGCCATTATTATTACCAGGGATGTTATCTTCGTCTTGATCTTGTTCATTATCTTGATCTGGTACTCCTTCATTCTGGCCATCATCCTCATCTTCAATGACATCGGATGGTGCCGTTACACGCAGGGTCGTTGTAGCTGGGTCACTACGCAGATCATCCCTTACTGCGATAACCTTGAAGGAATAGGTTCCTCCATTTTCAGCTTTTAATCGAATGGTCTTATCAGGAATAACGGTTAGTAACTCCTCAGCACCATTATCCTTAGAAGCATACACCTCGAATTCAATTCCTTCGCTGTTTTCATTGTCGTAATCCCACGTCAATACAATTTCATTTTTATCGGCTTCAAAGTTTGCGTGGAGCCCGATAGGAGCAGGTAGCTTATGATATTTCTCAGAAACCTCTGTAGGCGCGTGTCCTTTTACAGCATATTCTGTAACAATTAAATTCTCTGGTGTAAATTCGCTCGCAAGCTTAGTGGTGCCTTTTTCGATTTTTACCTTTTCAACCGAGTTAGGAACCTTAAAGTCGGACTTTTCCTTCCCTTCGGACACATTCTCCATAATGTTTTTGAATAGTTTTTGGGCAATTTTTTGGTCGTCTCCTACTAGGAAGTTCTCATATTTCTTGTCGTAGCCGGTCCAGATGGCTGCTGTATAATTCGTCGTGTAACCAACAAACCAGGCATCTGGGACGGCACCACGTGGGATATTGAATTTCTTTTTATCCTCATCTGAATAGTTGGTCGTTCCTGTTTTTCCGGCTAAATGAAGTCCCGGAACATTGGCTTTCTTACCAGTTCCGCTCCGAACAACATCCTTCAGCATATCGGTAATCATAAAAGCTGTGTAATCCTGCATGACAACCTTTGTTTCAGGCTTCATATCCAGCTTTGTACCGTCACGTAGTTCAATTTCAATGACTGAATAAGGCTTTGTATAGTAGCCATTGTTGCCAAAGGCACTGTAAGCCCCGGCCATTTCTAATGAGGAAACTCCTTTATCCTTACCACCAAATCCTCCGATGGAATAAGATTCATGAATTTCCTTCAAAGGAATTCCAAGGTTGATCGCAAATTGCTTTGCCTTCTCTCCACCAACAGCTTGGAAGGCTTGGAGGGCAGGGATATTGCGCGATAGTGCTAATGCGGTTCTTATCGACATCACACCCATATGCTTATTATCCCAGTTATTGATTTTGTCACCTGTCGAATACGTATAGGGCTTATCTTCTAATGTATAATATGTTCCCCATTTTAGATGCTCGATGGCAGGCCCGTAATCGAGAATTGGTTTTATCGTTGAACCTGGCTGTCTTTTAGCATCTGTCGCATAGTTAAAGCCAAAATCTCCAGTTTGGTTACGGCCACCACCAAGGGCTCTAATTTGGCCTGTGGTTGTATCCAGAAGGGTGATACCTGCCTGCAGCTTTTCATCTGGATATTTGATGATTTCATCGCTGTTTAGAATCTTTTCCACATATTCTTGAGCGCTCGTATCCAAAGTGGTATAAATCTTCAACCCGTCTGAAAAAGGATCAATATCAGGGTACTTTTCCTTGATTTCCTTTACAACATGACCAATAAATGCATCATAGGGGATATCCCCGTTCTGACGATGTTCCTCTGGAACTAATGTAGAGGTAACATCTACAGCCTTTGCTTTCTCCATTTCATCTTTAGTGATAAATCCATGCTGATGCATTAAGGAAAGAACAATATTACGTCGTTTCTCGGCTCTATCCGGATGTTTAAAAGGATTGTAATTGGCCGGACTTTGAGGCATTCCCGCAAGCAATGCCGTTTCTGGTAGCGTTAGTTCATCAAGCTCTTTGCCGAAGTAAACCTTAGCGCCTGTGGCGATCCCGTGACCACCGCTATCCAACCAAACCTTATTCACATACATTTCGAAGATTTGCTCTTTCGAATATTTACGTTCAAGCTGGAAGGCTAGCCATGCCTCCTGAGCTTTTCTTGATAGTGTTTTTTCCGGTGTTAAAAAGGAATTCTTTACAACCTGCTGGGTAATGGTACTGGCACCCTCGGCACCAAATCCGCGGGTTATATTCGCAATAACCGCTCCACCTAAGCGTTTGAAATCAATCCCATGGTGCTTGTAGAAGCGAACATCTTCTGTTGCAAGAATCGCTTCCTCTACATTTTTTGGTATATCCTCATAATTTACATAATCCCGTTTCTCAGAGCCGATTTCTGTGATAGGCTTCTTATCCAAATCGTACAACTGTGAGGAAATGGGGTCTTTTAGTAATTTTTCATCG
>DLCS01000041.1:3443-5883 GCA_002480735.1 Bacillaceae bacterium UBA7792
GGAGCATCCTTGACCATAAATGCGAAAGCAGCAACTCCTACAAGCATACCCGCTACTCCTAAACCAACAAGGATTAATAAGATTCGCTTAAAAATATTCTTCGACTGTTTTTTTCCCTTTTGCTGGTTGGAAAGCTGCTTGCGGCGCTCCTCTCTTGTTTGGTATTTTTCTGCCATTGTGCTCATCCTTCCTTATACTACAAATGAATCCTGTTATTTTAGATTTAAGATTTTATCTATTACCTTAATATAGTCAATTCTCGGTTGAAATCCAAGAGAAATCATATGCCCATATTGTTCAATTTCGGAAATAGCGATTGATTTGCGTCCTCCTTTTTCCATCCTCCTCCAAAATTGAAGGAGATACTTGCCTTCCAGTAGATAGACATCCTCAAGGGTGGAGAAGCGGAGGATGACAAAAGCAATGCCATCGTGTTTTAACACAGCTTCCATATGCTTAATTTGATGCTTATGAAAGTTCTTCAATGGAAATGATGTTTTGAAACGGGTTTCCTTTGCTTCGAAATCGATGTATCTGCCTTTGTATACACCATTATAATCAGTGGTGGATGCTTGTTTGAAATATGCCTCTCGGATTACTGCAGCACTTCTTTTGGGATAATCCACTTGGACGATTTGGACAGGTGTTGGTTTTTTGTGAATGACAGCAATCCCACTCTGCAAATAATATTCGTTTGTCTCATTTAAGTCTTCCTCTAATGTCATTCCTCTATTGCTGTATTGGAAATTTTTCTCCTTCGGTTTTGATGGTAGTTTGTCACGGTTTGAAGGAATGAATTTCTTCCCGTTCGGATAATGGAATTCCATTTTATTCACCTCGCAGACTAAGGAGTTCTGAAAAGAGCCCTCACTATCATACCAAAAGACACCTTTCTTTGGTTGAATAAAAAGCACTAATTAAATGAATTCTAAAAACTAAGACGATAAAAAGAGGGTGGTCCTCATACTTGACGCCCAGTATTCAACACTAGCTGCAGTTGAAAAAAATCTCCTTCCTTATATTGAAATGCAGGAATTCAAGCATAATCTTGATAACATCTCAAGAACGGAGGCCTATCTCCAATTTTACCAGAGGTATCCTGAAATTAAATGGGCCTTCCTTGCTCACATGGTTTCTCGCAATGCTGGGTGGAATATGTGCGATCTTGAAGGAAAGTGGCTCACTCAGTTGCTTAATAAGGAAAAAAGAAACCTGCTGTATCACACCTATGAGCGCGCAAATTGGCTTATCTTTCATGATGCCTATCCACAGCTATTGCTCTATCATTATTCGACGAAAATGCATACACCAATGTTTCATCTCTTAAAGTTTTTCCATGTTTCTCAGTTTATGGTGGGTGAGTGGGAACGCTTCTGGAAAGATAGAGACGAGGAAAGATTGTTAGTTGCCCTCATCATCAATGAGCAGAATGTGATTCAAAAACCGGTCATTCTCGATCCCCTATATAAGAAAAAAGTATTCCATACCTTTCTATTTTCCGTTCATGAGTGGTTACATAATAGCTATGTATTATTTCCTACGGTTCATGGAGAGCTGTTTGGGGCAAGTGTCTATGGATTTAATCTTGTTGATAGGAGAATTGAGTTAGGTAAGAGGTTAGCATCGATTTTATTTGAAAAAGCTTTATATCCGCATTTTTATCAATTTGCTGTCAATACAATTCATACCGGCTCTCGTTACGACTATGAGCAATACCTCCAACCTGTTCCTGCTAGAATAACACCTGAATTAAGACAGGTTTTTTCGGTCATTCGGCATTCGATTCAGCAATATGAGGATTGGACTTCAATAAGAAGGATAAAGAAACAATGGTTTACCAGCAGGTTAAGGCATCAGCATTCCATAAGACTCACCGATTGGTATAAAAGAAAAAAAAAGAGCCTTCACCGTGGAATTCAGCTTAAAAACTTTTTCACACGGCTCCTATGGGATAAAAAAGAGAGTTTGGGCCGAAAATAACCCCAAACTCTTTTCAAATATTGCTCTACTATTAGGTTGATGGACGATCAGGCCCTTCAAGCTTCTTATCGCCATACCCAGCTTTTGATTCCTCCAGCTTTTTTGGCTGCGAATTTCTTTCTTTGCCCTTTTTCTTCATAACAACACCTCCATCCTTAGTCTGCGCCCGCTTCTTATTTTCATTCGTGTCGAATCAAGCTCCATCGGATGAAAAATAATTCTATCTTTGTTGAATAAAAACTAGTTTTGTCACCTGTGGAGGATGTCCTCTACAAAGAGAGAATAATATGCATAGATATGAGGGTAGAATGCAATACATGAGATGACCGTTATATTTATGGGAGGGAAAAGAGCAATGGAAAATAATCAACTTCCAAAGGAAGAACTACTCGAGAAACTGACGGAGATTTATGATCAGCTTGAGGAGCTAGAAAAAACTCTCGATTCGAATCTATCTGAG
>DLCS01000120.1 GCA_002480735.1 Bacillaceae bacterium UBA7792
TATTTACATCAACCTGCCCATCCTCTATCAGTCCATAAAAAGGGTAGCCCCTCGTTGAGCCTGATGCTAGGAGGACAAGCCTATCACAAATCCCCGGATAATCTGCAACAAACTGCATGGCAACACATCCTCCTGTAGACCAGCCAACAATGGAGAAATCCGTTAACTGAATCGCCTCCACAAACAGCTTGATGTCATCTGAGAAATCCTTAATTGTACGAATGGGCTGATGATAGGTCGACTCACCGAAGCCACGCATATCAACGGCATAAATTTTAAAGCTCGGATCCATCGACTCCAGAACCAAATCCCAATGCTTTGAAGAAGTCATATTTCCATGGATGAGTAATAGCTTCTTTTCTCCGCCTTCTCGTTCACGATAAGCAAGTGTTTCCCCATTCGGTAATTCAACTTTTTTCAACACAACCTCTACACTCAGTTCCATTTCAGTCACCCTTTCCCCAGCGTATTGTTGTTGCACCCCATGCATAACCGATTCCAGCACTCACTAACACGACGACATCTCCATCCTTCAGCTTCCCCTCACTGGTGGCAAGCTCTAAGGATAGAATTTGATCAATCTGACCGATATGTCCATAGTTTTCAAGATAAATAGAATGGTCAGCCGATAATCCCAGTTCCCTTAAAACATAATCATGGGCTGATTTTTTCATATGAAGAATGGCCAAATAGTCAATATCCGCTTCTGAATAGCCGCTTTTACGAAGCGACTCCCGAATAACCTTAAGGAAGTTGGCCATCGATTTCTGTTCTAATCGGATCTTCATCCCTTCTGGATCAAGTACATCCAGTTGTTGAAGATGAAGGTTTTCCTTTGTTAATGGATTTCTCGTTCCCCCTGCGACAACAACTACATCCTCAGAGAATGAACCATCGGTCATCAAATGGGACTCAAGAAGAATATTTTCTTGATGCCCTTTTTGCAGTAAAATGGCTCCTCCCCCTGCCCCTAAATTGAACATGAATCTTGTTCTCGTATTCTCATAATCGATAAAATCGACATTTCGATAGCCGCCTGCAAGGAGAACGGTATTAATAGTTGAATCCGCTATCATCATATCCTTTGCGACCTTCAATGCCATAATGGTCGTCCCACATCGCAAAGCGACATCAAATGCCCAAGCATTGTTTGCTCCAACTTCCTCCTGAAGCTTGATTCCTGCGGTCCACAAAGGGTATTCCTTATGCTCCTCGCCGATATAAATCACGAGGTCAATATCTAATGGATCGATTCCTGCCCTTGCGATGGCCTTTTTGGCAGCTCGAACTCCCATTTCACAGGTATGATCCTCTGGTCCTGGAATCAGTTTTCTATTTATTCCCATTTTTTCTTCTACAATTTTTGGGGGAATCCCTGCTTTATTCGCAATTTCTTCCCCCGTTAAAAAATGATCCGGAAGATAGGTTGCAACGCTACGTATGCCAATATTCAAATCCTTCACCTCGAGTTCTAAATTTCCCCGATAACCTTCTTCATAAAAACCGTTGCTTCCTCAATCGATTCGAAGAGCGTCTCTTCATCCTTTTGAACATGAGTCACCTTGATTCTCCAGCTTTTTCTGTTCGACTCCATATCGATGTCAGCTAAATGGAAGCGAACGATAAAAGAGGCAATTTGATTTTGTTCCAACTCCATTCCCCCTCAGCCTGCTGCTTTTTGTTTCTCAACCTTTTTGGTCTTTTTCTTTTTCGATTTAAATTTCATCATTTGTAAAGTCCCAACAATCCCGCGTGGGAAGAACATGACGGCAAGGATATAAATAATTCCAAAGAAGATGAGCCAACGTTCAAAGATCCAATGCACCTTCGCTAGCTCTGTTAACCAGTGATGGGCAAATTCGATTAAGCCCGCACCGATAATCGCCCCCACCAATGTGCCTACTCCACCAATAATCGTCATCAATAGCGCATCAAGGGTAATATCCATCGTAAAAACGCTCGTATTGACAAATCGAAGGGAGATGGAATAGAGGATTCCAGCAAAGCCAGCTAACACCCCTGAAATCACACTTGCGATAATTTTATATTGAAGAACGCTATACCCTAACGACTCTGTCCTTTGTTCATTTTCCCGAATCGCCTGCAGAACCTTTCCTGCTGGAGAATTGGTAAAGCGAGTGAGGAGCAGAAACACGACAATCATGGAGACAAGGCAAATTAAATAAAAATCAAGTCGGTCCCGGAAGATTTCAGGCGTCCTAAATGTAAAGCCGTCATTTCCGTGGGTGAGTGTTCTCCATTTTTCCGCTAGTACTAAAAAGAGGCTCGCAAATGCTAAGGTAAGCATGGCATAAAAATGGCTCTTTAAGCGCAGCGTCAACAATCCCACCACATAGCTTAAAATTGCTGTTATGACAAAAGTTATCGCTACTGCCAATAAAAAATAGGGAACCGTTGGCTCAAATTGCTTCATCACAATTCCGACGGTATACGCTCCAATCCCAAAGAACATCGCATGTCCGAATGAAACAATGCCTGTAAATCCAAGCAACAGATCATAGCTCATCGCTAAAATGGCAAAGATGAAAACCTGAGTAAACAGAATGATCATCGAGCGAGAATCATTAATAAATGGAAATAGAAGGAGTAAAAGTGCCACTACAACATAAGCGATATTTTTCCGCTGCAAAATAAATGTCTTCACGACCTTCACCCCTTTAACCCGAATAATCCCTGCGGCCTAAAGATAAGGACCACAGCCATTAGAATCATATTTGCTGCTAAAGCCAAATCTGGTACATAGTAAGCCATAAAGGAGCCCGACAAGCCGACCAGGATTGCAGCTAGAATTGAGCCTGGAAAACTGCCCATCCCGCCAATGACAACAACAATAAATGCGAGAATAGCAAATTCCATCCCCATTTCCGCATGAATGACCCCAGAATATGGACCAAGAAGCACTCCGCCAAGGGCTGCCATCCCTGCCCCAATCATAAACACGAGCATGAATACCCTTTTGATGTTGATCCCTAGCGCTTGCACCATTTCCTTATTCATAACTCCGGCACGTACCACCAATCCAATCTTTGTATTCTTAAGGACATATTGCACCGCCAGAAAAACGAGCAGTCCAACGGTAATAATGAATACACGATATTTAATAATAATGATGCCACCAATTTCCCAGCTGCCCTTTAAGAAATCTGGAGCCGTAGCTGATATTTGATTGGGTCCCCAAAACACCTTCAGCAATTCAGATAAAACAATCATGAGACCCAAAGTAATTAAAATTTGTTGCACATGATTTCCATACACTGGTTTAATAATGAACCTTTCGGTGAGAAGACCGAGAATAAGACCCGTTGCAACTGCCCCAATAATTCCAATAAAAAAATTGCCCGTCGTTGCATAAATCCATGTACCGCTATAGGCGCCCCAGGCAAACAATCCACCATGGGCAAAATTAAGCACATCCATCAACCCGAAAATAAGGGTTAACCCTGCCGCCAGCAGGAATA
>DLCS01000084.1 GCA_002480735.1 Bacillaceae bacterium UBA7792
AGCTCCAATGATTGACGACATCATAAGCGGATAATGATGCTTCCTGGTCCATCCGCATATCTAGAGGAGCGTCATGGTGATAGCTGAAGCCCCTTTCTGGTGTATCGAGCTGAGGGGAGGAAACCCCGAGATCATAGAGAATTCCGTCAACCTGCGTGATTCCTCTTAGATTCAGTTCCTCTTTTAAATGGAGAAAGTTACTCTTAATAATGGTCATTTGATCACTGTATTGAGATAGCCTTTCTCTTGCATTCGCTATAGCCGTTTCATCCTGATCAAAGGCGATTAGCTTCCCTTCAGGTGAAAGCTTCGATAGGATGAGGGACGAATGCCCTGCCCCACCCATCGTGCAATCGACATATATGCCATCAGGCTTGATATTCAAGCCATCTACTGTTTCATGTAAAAGAACTGTCTTATGTTCAAACAAAGCTGTTCACTCCAATCGTATTCATTGGTTGCAACTAGATATCAAAACCAATCATATTCTCTGCAATTTCCGCAAAGGATTCCTCTGACTCTGTAAAATAGTCTTCCCAAAGATCCTTACTCCATATCTCAATACGATTGGAAACACCTAAAACAACGCACTCTTTATCAAGTTTTGCGTATTGCATGAGGGGAGAGGAAATATTGATCCTTCCTTGCTTATCCAGTTCACATTCTGTGGCACCAGAAAAGAAAAATCGGGTGAAGGCACGAGCATCTTTTTTCGTTAAAGGTAAGCCTTTCAGCTTCTCCTCAATAAGAGCCCATTCAGAAATGGGGTAACCAAACAAGCATTGATCCAAGCCGCGAGTTAACACAAAGGTATCACCTAGATGTTCACGGAACTTGGCAGGCACGATCAAACGGCCCTTCGTATCAACATTATGATGGTATTCACCCATGAACATGCCTACTACCCCCACTCTCCATCCTAAATGTACCACAATCCCCCACTTTCCTCCACATATTTTTATTAATTCTACTAATTGTTAAAAATTCCTTCCAAAAAATAAAAAAAGACTTCATCCGAAGATAAAGTCCTTTCGTTTAAATCCTTACTATTTTATGCTTTCCATCAAATTCAAATGGAAGGTTCGTCAATTGCTCCACAAAATTCAAGCCGTATTTATTTAGGAAGTAGAAGATATTTAATGTTCTTTCCTGTGGGCCACCATTTGGTCTTAATGAATTTTCAATTTGAGCGTATTTGCGCATGGTGACATCATATTTTAGCTTCAGTGCCTCTTCAAATTTTCCTTCCATAAACATAATTTGTTCTAAAAGAAGTTTTTCATTTTTTTGCATTAATGGAATGAGACCTCGGTAATCCTTTTCAGCATGCTGCATTATTTTTCCATAATTCTCCGTGAACAGATTTTTTGTTTCTGTAAACAGATGTACTAGATTTGGGTCTTTAACCGATTCCATAAAAGTATCTACTTCTTCTGTGAGACCGTTTTTCAGGACATGTTCAAAATCTAATTGCATCTGGGCCAAATCTGCCGCAATATCTCTTTCCACTAACGTAATGTTAATCCTCGGAATGATCGGTGGCATTTTCATCCCAAATTCTTCAAATGCTTGTTTTAGCTCTGCCCAGTAGGCTATTTCTCCCGGCCCTGCAATGAAGGCCAATGTCGGAAATAAATTTTCCTGCATAAGTGGTCTTGTGACAACATTATTGCTTAGGCGCTCTGGATGCTTGTCAGCGAGGGCGAGTATCTCATCCATTGAAAAGGAGAGCGAGCCATTTTTACCTGTGAATAGATTTTGTTCGCTGTCAAATTCGAGAAGAATCCTTTCAAAATGCTCCTCATCATAATAGAAGAGATTTGCTGCATTTTTGGACATATCTATGGTTTTACTGTATCCATGTTTGTCGAGCTCCGCTTGCTGTCTCCATACGGCTGAGGTAATTTGTTCAGCCTTGTTAATTTGTTCAGCAAGGATTTTTTTCTCAAGCTGTCTCAGCTCTCGATTTCCTGAATCAACAAGAAGCAATCCAAACTCCTTAAACAGCTCCATCACAATGTAGGCAAAGAAATCAACAAACGTTTCAGAAACGTCAATGGCCCTTTTTGAAAAAGCAATCAGTTCCTTTGTATGATCCGTTTCTCCAAAGGTGGCAATCACCTCTTGAATCCACGTTTGACAGAGCTCTTTATTTAATGGACAATCCGTGACCATTCTTTTGTCCATTATTTTATTAGGATACACCCATTTCTCCAGTTTGCGATCATTTTCCAAATAAATGTGGTTGACCTCAGCATAATCATGGTCCTCCCCAGCAATCCAGAAAATCGGTACGACAGGAACACCAAGCTCTTCTTCCTTTTGCTTAGCAAAGGCGATAATAGAAATGACTTTATGTATGGAGTACAAAGGGCCTGTTAGAATTCCAGCCTGCTGTCCACCAATGACAACCACACTATTTGATTGTTTGAGCTTCTCAAGGGACTCCTTTACCTTAGATGAGGTTGGAAAGGGCTTCATGAAGGAAGCAATATGGTCAGTTAGCTCCTCCCTCATAAATATGCGTTCCGACAATTCATTCAAACGCTCGGAATAATGAGCCCCGTCTTGATAATTATAGTGAAAAAAGGACTTGATTTCCTCAGTCCCATAATAGTATTCGCTGGCAAACTTGTTTGTAGCTGGGAGCGATAGATCCGCTATCTCCATGTATGAACTTCCTTTCTAAGCGACAGTTTTCTACGTATGAGTATAGCATTGAATAAAAAGAAAGAAAAAAACTTTGCCTACAAGAAAAGCGGAGAGCGCTTGCCCATCGGCGACAAGCACAAGACGAGCCGGCATGGAGGTTTGCATTTTAACCTCCTTGACGGATTGGCTTGTGACCTCGAGCCGATAGCGCTCGGAGCTAGACAATAAGAAAAGCGGAGAGCGCCTTGCACAGCTCAAACAAGCGGAAGCCAAACTATGATATCGCACTTGAGATACTTTGAACGATGCCGATAATCAGCAAAATGGTGTACAGAGAGAAGAAAACAAGAAAATTGAAGCGCCAAAAGCCTCTAAAGACCTTTGGATAATCAATCTCTTCCTTCACCTTCCAATGGACAAACACAACAATAATTCCTATACAAAGCATAAGTAAAATAATTGCCCAAAGAAGCGAAACCTTCCATATGGCTATAATTAAATAATGAACAGAAAGAATAAATAATAAAGTGCTCCCATCTAACGCAATTTGAACGGATCGACGGTGTTTCTTTGTTACCATTTTGCTTATCACAAAGATTAGAATATAGCCAAGTATGGGGATGGTCACAAACGCTGCTGCCAAATTTGAAAAAATTGCAGACAATCTACTTCCCTCCTTTTTCTAGCTCGTCTCCTTTTATAAGATGAAAGAGAGCGTTTATGAGTGGTGCTTGTATATTTTTCTCGTTTGCCTGCTTTATCAGATACCCTAAGATGGCATCTATTTCTGTAGGACGGCCCTCCTCTACATCCTTTAGCATAGAGGATCGATTTTGGCTCGTATTTTTACAAACCTCTACAACATTTTGATAATATAATTCTTCCTTCTCTAACCTCAAAATTCCTTTAATTTCGACAAAAAGTTCCCGAAATGTTTGAAAAAAATGTGGATTTTCAATGAGAGCCCCATTTTGAACCTTTAAAAGCGCAGTAAGTGGATTAATGATCGCATTCACAACGAGCTTCTTCTGAAGCATCTCCTTGAAATCATCCTCTTTTTGAAATGGAAAGCTTTGGTGAGAGGGTTTGATTAATGTTTCTAAAAACTCCTGATCCGCACCCTTATAGAAAGCGATCCTCGTCTGACCTTCTCCTTTATGTACGACACTGTCATCATCGGTGCGGTATGCACCATGCTCCACAGCCCCAACTAGTACAAAACGCAAATTCAATCTATCGATATATTCCAGATGCCCCATTCCATTTTGAAGAAAAAGCAGTGGATGATGGGCTTCGATTTTTTTATTCTCAAAGAGTGACTGTAAATGATACTGTTTAACACAGATAATAGACAGGTCCTCACTACCTTTTCCCCATTCAGAGGTTAGTCTTACCTCAACTTTCGTGTTAAAAGCTCCTTGGTGATTCGTTAAATGTATCCCTTTTGCTTGAATCCTATCTCTTTGTTGTGTATTTCTGACATATAATACAACCTCATGATGCTGATTAAGGTAAAAGGAAAACAATAGACCGATGGCTCCGCCCCCAACAATCGCTATCTTCATCCTATCGCTCCGTTTCTTTTTATTTACATTTTATCAAACAGAAGAGAGGTTTGTCCGAGTAATGAGAAAAGAGCCGATAAAAAAAGAAAAACCCCTTATTTAGGGCTTCAATCTTCCTTAAACTGGATAAACTGGATGTTTTCTAACGGTGGTGACAACGTCCTTTGTCTCATAATAGCATAGTCTTTTCATTAAGGTGTCTCTCAATTGGGATGGGGCCACAATGTCATCCACGATTAATTCAGAAGCTAGCTTATAAATATCAATATGTTCTTTATATTCCTGTTCCTTTTGTTGAATAAAAGCGATTCTTTCCTTAGGATCCTCTATTTCATTAATTTTGTTTGAGTAAACAGCATTGACAGCCGCCTCCGGGCCCATAACAGCAATTTGAGCCGTTGGCAGCGCCACACAATAATCCGGATCAAAGGCCGGGCCAGCCATGGCATAGAGTCCTGCACCATAGGCTTTTCTGACAATAACGGATATTTTAGGGACAGTTGCAGAGCTCATCGCAGCAATTAGCTTTGCACCATGACGAATGATTCCTGCGCGCTCCACCTTCGTCCCAATCATAAAGCCTGGAACATCTGCTAGAAAAATAAGTGGGATATGGAAGGCATCACATAATTGAATGAATTTCGCCCCTTTATCGGCGGAATCGACGAACAATACCCCACCTTTTACCTTTGGCTGATTGGCAATAATCCCGACGACCCGTCCATCGATTCGAGCAAGTCCCGTAATTAATTCTGGAGCAAATAGCTTCTTGATTTCATAAAAGCTCCCCTCATCAATGAGTGAGTCAATGCACTCATACATATCAAATGGAGCATTTTGATGGGTTGGAATAATCTCATCAAGCGCTCTTCCTGGTTTTGGATTGAATGAAGGCAATCTCTTTGGCCGCTCTTGGAAGTTTGCCGGGAAATAAGAAAAATATCTTCTTGCCGATTCAATAGCTTCCTCTTCACTAAAGACAAGAACATCCCCACAGCCACTAACCGTACAGTGCATCCTTGCTCCGCCCATTTCTTCTAAAGTAACCTTTTCGCCAATCACTTTTTCAGCCATGCGTGGTGACCCTAGATACATGGATGCATTCTGATCAACCATAATGACAATATCACAAAATGCTGGAATATAAGCGCCACCTGCTGCAGATGGCCCAAATAATAGACAGATTTGCGGAATCATTCCTGATAATTTGACTTGATTATGAAAAATCCGCCCTGCTCCCCTTCGATTGGGAAACATGTCTATTTGATCGGTGATTCTCGCCCCAGCCGAATCGACAAAATAAAATAATGGCACCTTCAGCCTTTCTGCTGTTTCCTGAATGCGAATGATCTTCTCCACCGTTCTGGCCCCCCATGAACCAGCCTTAACAGTCGAATCATTCGCCATCACACAAACGGTTTGCCCATGCACCTTGCCGATTGCAGTGACCACACCATCAGCCGGAAGATCCTTAACCTCATAATTTGCATAGATGCCATCCTCTTCGTATTGTCCGCCATCAAAAAGGAGCTCGAGTCGCTTGCGGACAAAAAGCTTTTTTTGTTCTTTCAGTTTTTCATGATATTTCGGAGCTCCACCCGCCAAAATTTTCTGTTTTTTGTCAAGTATCGTTTCTGATAATGTATTCCGCATCCTACCCCTCCTAAATGATCCTTGGAAATTTTTACTCTATGATAAGCAAAACATCTCCTTCGTTGATGAAATCTCCTGCATTGACCTTCACTTCACTAATTACCCCTTCTATTTCAGTTTCTATCGGGATTTGCATTTTCATTGATTCTATGATGACCACCTCTTGTCCGATTTCAATGGTATCCCCTTTGCCAACAAGCACATTCGACACGATGCCCGCCATTGTGGAATTGATCGTTTTCATGTCATCCCCTCCAATACATGTTTTCCTAACTTCATTTCTACACAATTTTGCCATTTCCCTTCTTTATTTTGAAAACGCTTCCTCTTTTTATAGGTATTTTCGAAATTCTTGTTATATAATGAATATAAGTATTACTCAATTATTATATGAAGCTAACAGTTTGAACATGATTCTAGATTAGCTAAGGGGGATGGAACATGGAATACAAAGTAGAGAAACTAAGGGTAAACTACAAAACATTAGAAGAATTTAAAAGGTTTAAAGAGTATGGTTTGCAGGAGCTTTCAATGGTTGAGGATTTGGAAGCAAATATTATTGATAATGATAGCGAATCGCCATTTTACGGGATCTATTTTGGCGATACTTTAGTTGCTAGGATGAGCTTATATAGGGTAGAAGCGAAATTCAATCGTTATTTCGAGCCGCCCCATGATTTTCTCGAGCTATGGAAGCTTGAAGTACTCCCTGATTATCAAAACAAAGGCTATGGCAAGGCGCTTGTCAACTTTGCAAAAGAGATGGGCCTTCCAATCAAGACGAATGCAAGAATGAAATCACGTGGTTTTTGGGATAAGATGGGTTTTACCTCTGTTCATTACGAAATGGCTCGAGATCGGGGAGAGAATCCTCTTTTCTGGTTTCCTGAAGGCTTTCCGATTGAAAAAGATTAAGACTCTTTGCAAAAATTTCCTAATAAATGCAGAAAGCGGACTATTGTCCGCTTTTTCTGTTTGTCTATTTTTCTATTCTTTCTAGGTTCCCATTTTTGTCCATTTGAAATTTGACCTTTTGTTGCCGATCCTCCTCCTGCAGGACAACCATTTTCCTCGCCCTCTCCATGATTTCTATGAGAGCCTTATAATCCTGTTCAACGATTTGAAATTCCTTGGACAGCTTCTCATTTTCCGCAGCCAAGTATTCATTTCTTTTCTCAAGCTCCTGAGCCTTTTCCTCATATTCTTTCAATTTTTCTAATTGTTCATTTGACTTTTCAAACTGCTCATACATTTCCTTGAAAAATCCAACCAATTCATCGAAGCTTATATTCGGCCTCCATGTCGCATTGCTTTCTTGTGGAGTGCTTTCGCTCTGCATCTCCACTATCTTTTCGTCCTCTACGACCTGTGCTTGCTTCCTTAATTCTTTGCGCTGCTTTTTCGCTAGTTCAATCCCTGATTTGTATTGCTTGCGAACATAAGAATTCCAACGAAATCCACAGGCAGCTGCGGTTCTGGATAGCTGCTTTCCAACTTCTTCGAAAGCTTGCAGCTGGGTGCCACCCTCACGAATATGACGCAAAACTACTTCCGCGAGTAGTAAATCTTCATCATTAGACCAAGCATCCTGGCGGTTTGTGGGCAATGCTAATCCCTCCTAGTGGTATGTTATTATTTATACATATGCACTTACTAGAAGAGATAGACTTATCATACATATTTATCCAAAATCAAACAATTAACATTTTTACTATTTTCATTCACCAAGTATGCATTCGGTTAAATGAACGTTATAATAAATACAGTTAAAGGAGCGATTGTATGTACAAAACAATTGAAGAAACAGCTATTGAACTAGGTATGTCTAAAGAACAGATATTACGCCTAGTCTATGAGGGACGCATCCGTTCCGTTTTCGATGGAAATATGATCCTCATAAATAGTGGGCAATTTAGTACGTATTTTAATCAATTGGAGCGTATTAAAGAGGAAATCGAAATATGGAGATCTACTCCCATACCAGAGGATATTGACGTAAAAGACGAGGATTAAAAAGCCCACCATTCAAACAATAGAATATTGTTGAATGGCGGGTTAACTTTATAAAACAGTAATTATTAAATCGTTACAACAAACCCTGCCCTTTTCCCGATGATTTCAGCATAATCTTCCACCATCACACTTGCTGTTGGGTACATTCCAGCACCAGGACCTACTAGGGTTAAAGTGCCAATATAATTAGTTTCTAGTGCAACTGCATTGAACACATCATCGACTGGATAAAGTGGATGTTCTTTATCAACCAGTTGTGGACCAACCTTTGCTACAATTTTCCCACTAGCTAGTTTTTCTACCTCAGCTACATGACGGTAACGTAGACCCTTTTCACATGCTTCATGAACTTGCGAAGCTGATATACTATCTATGCCAATCACTTCTACATCCGCCCAATCAGGTTGTTCTCCAAATGCCAAGGCACTTAAAATCATTAACTTTTTAAAGGCATCTTGACCAGAAATATCATTATACGGATCTGCCTCTGCATAACCTAAACTTTGTGCTTCTTTTAAAGCTGTTTCAAATGACCAGCCCTCAGCTCGCATTTTGGTTAAAATATAATTACACGTACCATTTAAAACACCTTGTATACGACTTACGTCATTAACAAGTAATATATTTTTCATAGTTTTAATAACAGGTACTCCTCCAGCAGTTGTAGCCTCAAAACCTACAAAAACACCATTTGCTTTTGCAAGCTCTTGTAACTCTAATCCA
>DLCS01000068.1:0-22543 GCA_002480735.1 Bacillaceae bacterium UBA7792
AGCTGGGATCGCTAATGGATCATATTTTTTTGAACCAATTGTGAATGCCCATAGACCACTTGGATAGGTTGGGATATTCGCGAGATAGAGCCGTGTAACCGGAAAAATCTCTCTAACATCCTTCTGTACATTCCGAATTAAATCACCCTTAAACCACGGGTTATCCGATTGGGCCACAAACAGCCCATCCTCCTTCAGAGCTTTGGCAATTCCCGCATAAAACCCTTTTGTAAAAAGGTTAACGGCAGGACCGACTGGCTCTGTGGAATCCACCATAATCACATCGTACTCATTCTCACTGTTCGCAATATGCATGAAACCATCATCGACCTTCACTTCCACCCGTGGGTCATCAAGCTTGCCAGCAATTTCCGGCAGAAACTTCTTTGAATACTCAATCACCTTGCCATCGATATCGACGAGGGTAGCTTTTTTGACGCTTGGGTGCTTAAGGACCTCACGTATGACACCACCATCTCCCCCACCAACAACAAGAATTTCTTCAGGATGTGGATGCGTAAATAGCGGAATATGCGCAACCATTTCATGATAGACAAATTCATCTCGCACCGAGGTCATCACCATATCGTCAAGAAGAAGCATATTCCCCCATTCTTCTGTCTCAATCATATCTAATTTTTGAAACTCTGTTTGCTCTGTATGTAGTGTTTGTTTCACTCTCATCGTAATGCCAAAGTTCGCCGTTTGTTTTTCTGTAAACCAAATGCTCATAAGCTCCACCTTTCCAATTGTCTTTCGCCATGAACAATCTATTCATCCCACTAGTATTCCCAGCCAAACGACAAACATGAGAAAAGTATAAGTGAATCTAGCAAAATTGCAAGAAAAAATTCACTGAATTAGGCCCCTTGATGATCATTCCTTCACACCGAAAATGAATTTACCTCGAAAGGTTTAAAAACCTTCCATTAATTTCATACTAATAAAAAGTTAACCTGTTAAAAAGTGGGTGGCACGATGGAGATTATCACGGATCAAAGGTTCAGACGAACAATTAAATATTTGCGGGCATTTCTCATTATTGGGTCCATTGGGCTTGCCCTTGCACTCCTACTCTATATTGGCATCCTTCTCTATGCCAAAATCCTAGGTCCCCCACCCCTCGCCGTTCCTCAATCCACGCTCTATTATGCGGATGATGGAGCGATTATCGGGGAAAGTCATAGTGGACAAAAGCGGTATTGGGTACCGCTCGAGGAAATTTCCCCTGAGCTAGTGAAAGCAACCCTAGCAATTGAAGACAGAAGCTTCTATGACCATCATGGCTTTGATTACAAGAGAATCGCTGGTGCCGCATTGGCTGATTTAAAAGCCATGGCGAAGGTTCAGGGGGCAAGCACGATCAGTCAGCAGTACGCTAGAAATCTCTTTCTGGAGCATGAAAAGACATGGAAGAGAAAGCTACTTGAAGCGTTCTATACCATTCGAATTGAAATGAGCTACACGAAAAATGAAATACTAGAAGGCTATTTAAATACGATCTATTACGGTGAGGGAGCCTATGGCATTCAAGCAGCCAGCCAGTTTTATTTTGGCAAAAATGCGGCAGACATTAGCTTGCCCGAAGCGGCGATGCTTGCAGGAATTCCGAAGGGACCGAGTATTTATTCTCCTTTAGCATCCATGGAGAAGGCGAAGGAGCGGCAGGAGCTTATTCTAAACCTGATGGTTCAGGATCGTATCATCACTGAAGCCAAAGCAAAAGCCGCTGCCAGTGCTAGGTTAGATATTAAAGGGGAGCATTCAAATTCCGTTGTGAAAATTGCCCCTTATTTTCAGGATGCCGTCAAAAATGCTTTAAAGAGCGTCCTTAAATTGGATGAACGGACCATAGAACTAGGAGGGCTAAGGGTCTTCACTACCTTAAATACGAAACAGCAGGAGCTGGCAGAAAAAAATATCGCCAGACTTATCGCAAAGGATTCAGAAATACAGGCAGGCTTAGTCGCCATGAATCCGAAAACTGGTCATGTGAAAGCCATGGTAGGTGGGCGAAATTATGAAGAAAGTCCATTTAACCGGGCAACCCAGGCGATCCGTCATCCTGGTTCTACCATGAAGCCGCTTCTCTACTATACAGCGATTGAACAGGGCTTTACCCCTTCGACAACGATGCGAAGCGAATTAACCACATTCCGGTTTAATGATCAGAAAGAAGACTATACACCACATAATTACAACAACCTCTATGCGGATAAAGAGATCACCATGGCTCAAGCGTTAGCCCTTTCTGATAATGTATATGCCGTTAAGACTCACCTCTTTCTCGGAGAAGAGGCACTTGTAGATACAGTAAAAAGATTTGGAATCACAACAAAAATGAAGGCTGTCCCTTCATTAGCCCTTGGGACGTCTGGTGTTCGAGTGATAGAAATGGCGAATGCCTACAGTCATTTTGCCAATGGTGGGAAAAAAGTAGATCCTATTTTCATCACTCGGGTTGAAAATCATCAAGGTGAAGTGATCTACGAGCATAAAGCAAAAGACGAGCCTGCTCTTAAACCTGAAGCGGCCTTCGTGACAACACATTTGATGACAGGCATGTTCGATCGAAGGTTAAATGGGTACACGGCGGTTACGGGAAACTCCATGGTGAACAAAATCTCGAGAATCTATGCGGGGAAATCAGGCTCCACCAATACGGATAATTGGATGGTCGGCTTTACGCCTCAGCTAGTCACAGCTGTTTGGACTGGCTATGATCAAGGAAAGCCGATTGAAATGGTCGCTGAAAAAGGCTATGCGAAGAATATTTGGATTCACTTTATGGAGGATGCCCTTAAGGGAGAACCGGTTCAATCCTTTAAGGCTCCAAAGGGAACAGTTAGTGTCTATATCAACCCGGAAAATGGCAAGCTTGCCACGGAGGATTGCCCTGTCCAAAGGCTCACCTATTATGTAGCCGGAACCGAACCAACCGAGTATTGCACAGAGCATATCATGGATGAAAAGCATGACCATAAGAAGTCGAAGAAAAAGAAGAAAATAAAAATGCCGTGGTATAAGAAACTATTTGACTGGTAATTGGAACCTTTTATGAAGGCTCTGCTCTATACCCGCCTTATACGTGTACATTCGTACTAGTTTTCGTACCGAATAAAACCCACTCACGCACAATATTAAGGCTAAAATCAGCATTGTACATGAACTGAAAAACCTCGGGGCAGGATACCCCGAGGTTTTTCATGTCCTAGTTCTATAGCATGAATACGCTGACAATAGTTTACTGTTTTTATGGAAAAACAGCAAGAAACGACAGTGAAATTTCTCAAAATGTCACAATTTAGCCACAATTACAGCACTATTCAGGAGAATCTAGTAAAAGCCTAGGCACCTTACCTTACCTCCAAATCATCCTTTAGCTGCTGAGCCGATCTTTCCCACATTCCTGGATCATGATTTTTCAAAAAGTTAGAAAGAATCACCTTTGATTTATCGTCCATATGCTCAACAATAATATGCCTTTTCAGCGATTTATCCATCCGATTCACATGTTCAGGCAGTGATTTGTAGCCCCTGCGAATTCCCCGATCAACCGTCATTTCACAGGCAGTCACTCCTGCATAATAAGGGCCATCCTGCTTTCTATCAATCGTCACCCAAACGAGCCAGTAAGGCTTGGCATTGGGAACATCCTCTTTGTTCGGCAAAAATTTGATTCCTTTTTCCACTACACTTCTCGCATGCATCGCACCGATATCTACAATCGCGCTTCCTTCTTCTACATCGATAATAACTGGTGAAACATTATCTAAGCTTAAAGCACCGATGCCAAATCCTTTATGTCCATCTGTAGGATCACTCTTTAAAATATTGAAGCCAATATTTTTTTTCTTTTCCGTCATGGAAACCCCTCCTCTAAGTCTTGTAAGCTGTCTTACGCTAAGCATCTTACGTTAATAACTGATAAAAAAAGTCATTCAAGCCCCCAACAAGGGTCGGAAGAACATTATTTAAGATCGGGCGGATCGTGTATTGATCTAATGGTGTGATCACGAGAATGATAAAGATAAGGGCACCGTATTGCTCAAACTGTGTTAATTTTGGACGAATATGTGCTGGAACCAAGTCCTGTATAATCCGAAAGCCATCAAGTGGTGGAAAGGGCAACAGATTAAAGACAAATAAAAGTAGGTTCAATTGGATAAAGATATCGAGAAAATTCGGGACTGCCTCTGGTAGGCCCGCTGAAAGTCCACTGCCAACCAATCCATACCAAATGATAAATCCTAGCATTCCCAGCAATAAATTACTGACGGGACCCGCAACCGAAACCATAATCCCTGCCAGCCTCGGCTTTTTGAAGAAAAAGCGATTAACCGGTACCGGTCTTGCCCAGCCAAAGCCTGCGATAAAAATAAGGAGCGTTCCGATCGGATCTAAGTGATGAATAGGATTCAAAGTCAAACGCCCTTGATTCTTTGCTGTGGAATCCCCAAATCGATAAGCCACATAAGCATGGGCGAATTCATGGAATGTAAAAGCGATCATGAGCGTAATCGCCACATATGGAATTTCCTTTAATGAGAATGCCAAAAACTGTTCCAACCGCAAAACCTCTCAACCTAAATAATTTTTATGTACTTTCTCTTCTAAGAGTATACATGATTCTCCTCCTAAAGTGAAAAAAGACAATGCTCTTGCATCTGTCATTAAAATATGAAAAACTACAGAAGAAAATAACGAATTACATAATGAGGAGGACACATCATGCCATATGTCACTGTCAAAATGCTGGAAGGACGTACAGAGGAACAAAAAAAGGCGCTTGTAGAAAAAGTCACTGCTGCGGTGACCGAAACAACCGGGGCACCTGTTGAAAATGTTGTCGTTTTTATTGAGGAAATGAAGAAAAATCATTATGCCGTTGCTGGAAAGCGATTAAGCGACCAATAATAAAATGCAAAAGCTAAGCCCTTACTGCGGCTTAGCTTTTGTTTGTAGATGGTGAACATACTGATAGGCTTGTTCTATCTCATCTGGCGTATAGTTTTGTTTCTTTTTCAAGGTAAATACCTTTTCGGTAACCTCTTCCTTTTCTAGATTATCAAAATATAATATCGTTGACACGAGCTCGAGAAATCTAGCACTTTGACCGTTCATATCGATTAAGCAATCCTCTAAATGAGGCATGTTCACCTCATTTAAGCTCAAAAACTCCTGACCTGATTCGGTTAACGAATAGCGGTATTGATAGTATCCACCTTTTTTCTCCTTTATTTCCTCCAAGAAGCCCATATTACAAAGCTCCTCTACCCGTAAAGTCAGTTCCTCAGAATAAGGGCCGTAAAAGTGAAACTGAAAGCGCTCCTGAAAGGGAAAGGCCACCTTCTTCGCAATATATATCATTTTTTGCAGCTTCTTGCGGCCAGTAATCTCTCCCGAAACTTGCAAGGCATACATTAACTTGGCATGATCTTTTAACAAATCAGGTCAACTCCTTATATATCTAACAGTGTTCTTATCTGCTTCTTGATCGTCTTCTTTGTCGAATCATCCATCAGAAAATCCTCCGGATAATAGAGCTTGTGGTCTGTTCTTCTTTTACCAGAAATCGCATCGACAATCTCGGATTCCCTTGATAGCTCCCGAATTTCCCCATTCTTCATTAGCAAATGGATCGGCAGTCTTTCCTCTTCTTCACCAGGACGGTAAAAGTCATACGGCAGATCAGAGGAAGAGTCGACGACTAAATAATAATCAGGAGCAAGCCCTGCCTTTTCAAATAAAACGGATAGCTCTGCAAGCTTCTTGTATTCCTTTGCAGGATCAAATTCAACATATTTAAAAAGATTACGGTTAACAAATCTGCGGCATAAATCTCGCAGAATTTCATCCTCTTCCGCTTCCCACATTTGAAAATAGTAGAGAATCACTGCTTCATCGAGCTTTAAGTAGTCTTCTAATGTAAGAGTATTTTCAAATAAGGAAATAAAATGGGTCGGCTCCTGCCTGAAGGAATAGCCGTTTTCATATAATTCCTTTGCCCGATGGAGAATTTTTGTCAGAATAACCTCCGCGCTCCTTGTAACGGGGTGGAAATACACCTGCCAATACATTTGGTAGCGACTCATAATATAGTCCTCCACCGCATGCATCCCCGTTTGTTTAATCACCACTTGATCCTCATGCGGGCGCATCACTCTCAGGATTCTTTCCATGTCAAAATGTCCGTAGCTCACCCCTGTAAAATAAGCATCTCTTTGGAGATAATCCATGCGGTCCGCATCAATTTGACTGGAGATTAAGCTAATGACAATCTTTTTGTCCGAGGTTTTCGCAATAACCTCCGCAACCTTTTTTGGAAAGTCCTGTTCAACCCGTCGTAATACAGCATTTACTTCTGTTTCACCAAGGATGGTCGCTTGAGTGTAATGCTCGTGGTCAAGATCAAACACCTTTTCAAAGGAATGTGAAAAAGGGCCATGCCCTAAATCATGAAGCAATCCAGCACAAAGAGCTAAAAGCCGATCCTCTTCACTCCATTTCGGCCGGTCATCAAAAACGTCATCCACAATCCGGCGGATGATCTCATATACACCTAATGAATGATTAAATCGGCTATGCTCTGCCCCATGAAAGGTCAAAAAAGTCGTTCCCAGCTGCTTAATTCTACGCAGCCGTTGAAACTCCTTCGTACCAATCAAATCCCAAATCACTTGGTCACGTACATGGACATAGCGATGAACAGGATCCTTAAAAACCTTTTCTTCCTGCAGTTTTTGTTCAGAGTAACCCATTTTTACCCCTTCTTCCTATAAGAAAAGCGCCGGAGCTAAAAAAAATCTATCTTCATTATAGCTTTGTTTCGTTTACAAATCATTACAATTTTAGAAAAAACCATCTGATAACCGACAAAAACCAACAAGAAAAAATCACCCTTCATACCATGATAAAAGGTGATTTTATTTGTTGAGTTTTTTGTTAATCTTCTCCATGAGCTCCTCTTCCGATAAAGCAGCTAATGGTCGGTTATTGACAAATGCGAAGGTTTTCTTACGTCCAGGGCCACAATAGGATTGACACCCTATTTCAATGGTTGCATCTGGGTCCATTTCCTTTAGCTTCGGAATCAATGTCTTCAAATTAACGGCCTGGCAATCATCGCAAACCCGAAATTCGTTTGCCATCTTGATTCAACCTTTCATGCTTTTTCTAGTCTATTCGCCATTTTACCCCTTCTGAATCGCGAATGCAAGTTACACATTTTTCTGACTCTCTCTACCGATTTGGAAAAATTTTAAAAAATCTACTATCCTTTTAATCACTTTTGTATAAATCTCAAAAATCTGGTCATCCTGTGAATAAGCAAGATTACAACAGAAACACTCAAGGAGTTGAAGAAGATGAAAGTACGTCAAGATGCATGGACAGATGAAAATGATTTATTACTAGCGGAAACCGTCCTTAGACATGTGCGCGAGGGGAGCACCCAGCTAAATGCCTTCGAGGAGGTCGGGGACAAGCTCAATCGAACATCAGCAGCCTGTGGATTCCGCTGGAATGCAGTGGTCAGGCACCGCTATGAAAAAGCCCTACAGCTTGCAAAAAAACAACGCAAGCAACGCCAAAGAATGCTAGGAAAGGAGCAGGGTGGAAAGAAAAAGCTCTTATATTCTCCTCCAGTGCCTTCATTGGATGAAATAAATTATATTGCGCAGACTGCTGAATCTGGGACTTCCTTCATCGAAGAAATGGAAGCACCGGTTACCCAAGCCTTGCCAAGCACGACAATCATGCAAAGCCATGGTCGAGAATTAAATCTTGAGACGGTGATCTCGTACTTACAAAATCTAGGTAGTTCGAATTTGCAGGTTGATATTTTAAGAAGCGAGAATGAAAGATTAAAGCGGGAAAATGCCGAAATCCGTAAGAATAACCAAGAGCTCGAGAAAAAAATCGAGCAGCTAGAACAAAACACGGAAACGATTCAGGAAGATTACGAGACCTTGATGAAGATTATGAATCGTGCGAGGAAGCTCGTTCTATTTGATGAAGAGGAGCGCCCCGCGACCACGTTTAAAATGGACCGCAACGGAAATTTAGAGAAGCTTGCGGAATAGATGAAGTGGAGAAAAGGTTGGCAGCAACAGCTTCATGAAGAAAGCCACACCCTTACAAAAAGGGCTGTGGCTTTTCATCGTAAGCTTTCGAAAACCTTATCATTTCTCTCCACGACCCGCTCATAATAGCTTTCAAAGAGAGGAAGCTCTTCTGCAGTCAACGTTCCAGAGTAGAGCTTTTTTGTTTTGCCATGCAAGACTTTTAAGGCACGAAGCATCACATCTGCAATGGATAAGTCCTCTTGCAGCAATTCCGATAACGAGGCCATTACATTTCTATCAATTTGAGGATAGGAGAGTTTCGTCTCGATGTCTTTTTTGGCTTGAGTATAGAAATTCTTGATCAGCTCGGCCCGCTCACTGCCACTCCCGCTCACACAAAGATAGATTTGCACAGCGACCCCGTGCTTGAGCCTACGCTGGGAGATTCCTGCAAATTTCTTCCCACCGATGCTTAAATCATAACTTCCTGGACAATAAGAGCCCACGATTTCCCTCGCCTCGATTTTCCCCTTTTCCTCAGGAAACATTTC
The DNA here is from genome assembly GCA_002480735.1 of Bacillaceae bacterium UBA7792. Lineage (GTDB taxonomy): Bacteria > Bacillota > Bacilli > Bacillales > Cytobacillaceae > Robertmurraya > Robertmurraya andreesenii. Next base: position 8,618 of record DLCS01000068.1, read on the forward strand.
CTCTATTAAGGCTAGCATCGTGTCATAGCCACGGTTAATGTCGATTCCCTTATCACCCTCTTGAAATATGAGAGAAAGATTAAGCACCCCTTCATCAAGGACAACAGCAAGCCCACCAGAATTTCGAACGATATATTGATAGCCTTCCTTTTTTAAATAGTCCAAGCCATCCTGCAAAAAAGGAAGCTTCGTATCCTGAATGCCCAATACCACCGTCTTTGAATGAACCCATGAGCGCAAAGTCGCCGGAGCAAGCCCTGCCCCGACGGAGGCGCACAAAGCATCATCCATCCCGAAGGATTGGAGAGCATTGACATGCAGCCCTACGACCGATTGATCAATGACTCTCCATTCTTGTTGACTTAATAGTTTGTCCGATCCGTTCATTTGCTTAAAGCTTGAGCTGCGGTGATTAAGGAGAGCTTATATACGTCCTCGTCATCACAGCCTCTAGATAAATCATTTACAGGGCGATTTAATCCTTGAAGAATCGGCCCTACTGCTTCAAAGTTTCCAAGTCTTTGTGCAATTTTATACCCGATATTTCCTGCTTCTAGGCTTGGAAAAACAAACACGTTGGCGTCACCTTTAAGCGGGGAATCCGGTGCTTTTTTTGCAGTGACAGACGGCACAAACGCTGCATCAAATTGGAACTCTCCGTCTAAGACGAGCTCGGGGCTACGCTCCTTGGAAATCTTTACGGCTTCTGCAACTTTTTCCGTTTCAGGCGATTTGGCTGAACCCTTTGTTGAAAAGCTTAACATCGCCACTCTTGGATCGATATCAAACATTTGGGCAGTTTTCGCACTTTCAAGGGCAATTTCCGCTAAATCCTGGCTGTCTGGAGAAATATTGATAGCGCAATCAGCAAACACATATTTCTCCTCGCCCCGAACCATGATAAAAACCCCAGACGTTTTTTTCACGCCTTCTTTTGTTTTGATGATTTGCAGCGCTGGTCTTACCGTATCCGCTGTAGAATGGGCCGCACCGCTGACAAGTCCCTCTGCTTTATTTGTATGTACAAGCATCGTTCCAAAGTAGTTCTCATCAAGAAGAATCTTACGTGCATCTTCCTCGGTTGCCTTACCCTTTCTGCGCTCAACAAAGGAAGCAACGAGCTCGTCCATGCCTTCATAGCTCTTCGGATCATAAATTTCCATGCCCGCTACTGACACATTAAGCTCCTGCGCCTTTGATTCAACAGCTTGCTTATCTCCTACCAAAATCGGTGTTAATATTTTTTCATCTGCAAGTCTTGCAGCCGCTTTAATAATCCTTTCGTCTAACCCTTCAGGAAAAACAATTTTTATATTTTGACTACTTACCTTCTCTTTTAAGCCTAAAAATAGGTCACTCATGAAAATCCTCCTTTTAACTGTCTATCAGTATTTAGCATACCCTTCCCATTCAAAATTTCAAGAAAACTCGTCAATGACAACGTTTTCTCCCAAAAAGTTCATTTTTTCATAATATTCATCCTAATGGCTTCTAGCTATATTTTAATATAGACGAAAATAGATCCAATTAGCCATATGAGCTTGCTTCCTATTTTTTGAATCCTATTTAATATTTGGGAACTGGCTATGTTTATTCATGGGTTTAATGGAAAAACTATGATATAGTATTATGTGAAGTTAGTACATATTTAGGAGTGATTGAGATGAGTGAAGCTGCAAAAACACTCGATGGATGGTATTGTCTGCATGATTTCCGTGCTGTTGACTGGACAAGCTGGAAAATGCTTTCTAGTGATGAAAGACAAGCCGCTATTTATGAATTTTTGGGCCTTGTTGAAAAATGGAACAAAACACAAGCAGATAAAAAAGGCAGCCATGCCTTATATACAATTGTCGGTCAAAAAGCTGATTTCATGATGATGCTTCTTCGTCCAACAATGGAGGAGTTGAATGAGCTTGAAACTGAATTTAATAAGACGAAGCTCGCAGAATATACCATTCCGACAAGCTCTTACGTGTCCGTTGTGGAATTAAGTAACTATCTCCCATCTGATCAGGACCCTTATCAAAGTCCGGAGGTATTGGCTCGCCTTTATCCAATTCTTCCTAAAGCAAAGCATGTCTGCTTTTATCCAATGGATAAACGTCGCCAAGGCGATGATAACTGGTACATGCTACCAATGGAAGACAGACGTAGCTTAATGCGTAGCCACGGAATGATTGGACGTAACTATGCTGGCAAGGTGAAGCAAATTATTACCGGTTCCGTTGGTTTTGATGATTATGAGTGGGGTGTGACCCTTTTCTCTGATGATGTCCTTCAGTTCAAGAAGCTTGTGTATGAAATGCGCTTTGATGAAGTAAGTGCACGCTACGGAGAATTCGGTTCCTTCTTTGTTGGAAATATTTTAGAAGAAGACCGTGTGGAAGCTTTTTTGTATGTTAATTAAATAGTTGATATATAGCCCTCAGTTGAACTGAGGGCTTTTTTTGTCATAAAAAATAAAACGCACGCATATCGATTATTAGAGCAGGTTATGTAGAGCGATACTGGAAATCTATTTTTCATTCTGGAGGGGAATCATTTGACGAATCAAGGTTATTATTACCCAAGGCAAAACCCTTATGGGCACCAACCTTATCAATGGGGAGGAGCGACAGGAGGTCAACCACCAACAACTCCGCCTGTGAGCACTGGCACGATGTTTCCAACACCAACACCACAACCGCCTACACCACAAATCCCTGGTATGCTCCCACTAGAGCAATCCTATATTGAGAATATTTTTCGCCTCAACAAAGGGAAGCTAGTCACCGTCTATGCCATGTTTGATACAGTTTCTGCAGAAGGACCTAGAGCCCAAACCTTTCGAGGCGTCGTCGAAGCAGCAGGGAGAGATCACCTAATTATCAGTGACCCGGAGACGGGCAAAAGAATCCTGCTCCCTATGGTTTACTTCGGGTATGCTGTCTTTGATGAAGAGCTGGATTACGAATATCCTTTTGGAGTTCCAGGGGCAACAACGTATCCGCCTCGATAAGAAAAAGGGAGCCCTTGTGGTTCCCTTTTTCTTGTTAAGACCTCATTCCGTTTTTCACCGACAGATTACAAAGGACCTTTATTCCTTTTAGAAAAGCTTTACCGCCGCGACTACAATTAATGCCCACGCCACCAAGAATGAGACGCCACCTAGTGGTGTAATGGCCCCAAGTACGGAAATACGAGTGACCGCTAACACATACAGGCTTCCAGCAAAAAGGACCGTCCCAATAAACATCAGCCAGCCGGACCAGTTAAGTAAGGAGCTTGCAGGAAATTTCCCCAGTAGAATGCCAACAATTAATAATCCTGTTGCATGGAACATTTGATATTTCACTGCTTTTTCCCAAATATCCATGTATTTAGGCTCTAGCTTCCCTTCCAGTCCATGGGCACCAAATGCCCCTAATGCTACTGATAAAAAGGCATTAATGGCCCCCAAAATAATAAATATTTTCATTTCTTTTCTCCTCCCTAGAAATCAAACAGCGAGTCCCCATTTGCTTCCTCATCAATCTTTATTTTTTGCGATTGTTCGTATGGTAGTTGCGAAATCGACTGTGGGATGGATGCGGAAGCTGTTTTCTCAGCTGTGGAACCCTCGTCTAGAATCAGTTCGCATAATGCCTTAATCGCATGAATTCGCTCTCTTATCCGGGCCTCACCTGCACAAAGCTTGGCCTGTTGCACTTCCTCCTCAATTTTCCTTAGCAGTTTCTCCATGGAAATGTTCAATCTTACCACCTCGACTCTATCCTACACTATAATGGAGTTTTTTAACTAATATTAATATTTCTCCATGGGGAAAGTAACCTTATTTTTTTTCATATTTTAAGCATACCTGTCCAGAAGCCTTTAATACTTCCTGAGAAGGAAGACGGTTCGTTTTAAACTGAAATGCCTTGCAGCCCTTAGGAAACTTTGGATCCCAGGTTACATAAAAATGCCGGCAAGAAAAACAATTAATACGTTGATTTTGACTCATTTATTAGATCCCCGTTCAATCCTCATAATGAACCTTCACTTCATAGCCCATCTGTGCAAAAAATTCCCGCAATGTTTTTTCCGCATTTTTTTCAGCCATGTCTAGTAATCCTTGGGCAATCGCCTCCTCTTTCACGAGTGCCTTTGCCTCTGCTGCAAGCTCATAGGCTTCCTCCCAATTGACCTCTTCTCGAAAAATACCTTCGACCGAAAATGCCTGAACCTGCTCAAATTCCAAGGATGGCTCCTGCAGAATCGTCGCATGAGGGAGAGTAATATCCAGCTTTTTCTTTTCCTCTTCTATTTTCACACGACCCTCACTCACATTTTGCAGGTCCACCCCAGCGGTCACGGTACCAGGTACCACTAACAGAAGCTTGCGCTTTGTTCCTGGGATATTCGTTTTAATTTCCTTGCCAAAAAGCTGGTTGTCTTCCTTTTCGATAACGGCCTTTACAAAGGCTTGCGAGGTAGCAAGGGAGGAAAGCTCCCGCATATGCTCTATGAAACTACCTTTTTCCATCTTTGGTTCTGCACCTGAAAGTATTTTATAAGCTCCCACTCCGAGCAATGCGCCGACGAGTATAAAGGCTAGAAGAAAGATGATAAGTTTGACATACCCCTTTTTAATTCTAAAAAAACCTCTGAGTGAAGGTGTACTCTTTCTATTTTCAATCGCAATCGCAGCCGATGTTTGCTGCTTGCTCTCTTTTAATTCATGCATAATCGCATCCAGTTGCGCTAGAATTTCATCCTCTTTTTGTCCCAACATCATCATCCTCTCGATTACTTCCTCCCTATTATAAGGGAAAATACTTATTCATGAGGATCTTTTGATTGATTTTCCAATTTTTCATTAGCTTGTTGTTGTTTATGTCTCCGGGACATCTTTTACAAAAATCACATTATGCTAGAATCAACCCTACATGGACAAAAATAAAAGGCTAACCTGGCACAGAACTCGTACCGATTAGCCTTTCGTTTTATCCTAATATACGTTGATAAATTGATCTTGCCTGTGAAATATCCTTCGTTCCATGGATAAGGGCTCTTCCGTCCTTGAAGATAACCATGCGGTTGGTGCCCATTTCGACTGAGAGCAAATAGGGATTTCCCTTTACCTCATAGTGAAGTCCTGATAAATGCGTTGATAATTCATTCAGATCGATTTCCCCATGTTTGGATGGACGAATTTGAACGGTGTCACGTCCACATAGCACCTCTGACTTCATAAGATTTTCCTTTTCTAAATAAGGATAGGTTCGTGCCGTACCACAGGATAGACAGCCTTCATCCTTGGCCTTGGACATTTTGATACTGCTATACTGGTTTCTCCAGAGGTCAAAGCTGACGAAGCTATGTCGAATTGCATCCCAATCCTCTACCAGTATTTTTAGGGCCTCTGCTGTCTGATGAGCAACCACCATCTGTACGGTTGGTGCAATAATTCCTACCGTATCACAAGTCTGACCTTGGACAGGAATCGATTTGAGGAGACAGTTGAGGCAGGGGGTTTGACCTGGGATAATCGTAAAGCTCATTCCAAAGCTGCCGACACAGGCGCCATAAATCCATGGAATTTGAAACTTTTGCGAAATATCGTTAATGGCCATCCTCGTTTCAAAATTATCAGTCGCATCTATAATTAAATCTATGTCCTTTACGAGCTCTTCCAGCATTTCCGGGGTCGCATCGCCAACGATCGAACGGATATCTACATCAGAATTAATCGCTTTTAACCTTCGTTCAGCCGCTACAGCCTTCGGGAGCTTTCGTTCAACGTCCTCTTCTGTATAAAGCTGCTGTCTTTGGAGGTTGCTTGCCTCCACATAATCTCTATCCACTATCGTCAGCTTCCCGATCCCTGCCCTTGTTAATATTTCTCCGTTGCTCGAGCCGAGGGCTCCAGCACCAATCATGAGCACATGCTTTGTGCGAATCTTCTCTTGGCCGGATGGACCAATTGGTGTGAATAGCATCTGTCTAGAATAGCGCTCGTACATGATTCTACCTCCTCGTCAGTAACAGGTGCCGAAAAAAGACACTGTCCACCAAAGACGGACAGTGTAAATACAATATAAAAGTTGCTCTTATCCCCCACTCACTGGTGGGATAAAGGCTATTTCATCGCCTGACTGAATTAAATCGTCATCCGAGGAGAATTCCTCGTTGATTGCTGCCATGGCTGATTCAAGCTTGCCTAGCTGATATTCTTTAGCAATCAATTCCTTGACCTCGGAAACCTTTTTTCCCGAAACATCCATCTGGATAAATTCTTCTCCAACAGCATCCTTCAAATGAGCAAAAAAGAGAATCTTATTCATTTAAATCACTCTCCTCAGGCTTTCCTGTCGGATAGGCAACCTTCTCTAATTGATCGCCAATCCATTCTTCTCCATCCTCCCAATGCTCTTTCTTCCAAATTGGGACAATTTCTTTAATTCTTTCAATCGCATGGCGGTTTGCCTCATAGGCATCGGCACGATGTGGGGTTGAAACAGCAATGACAACGGCAATATCAGTTATATCAAGGCGACCCACACGATGGGTAATCGCAACCTTTGCTCCTGGCCAACGTTCCTCAATCTCTGCACCAATCTGTTCAAGCTTCTTGACTGCCATTGATTCATAAGCCTCGTAGATTAAATAGAGTGTCTTCTTTCCTTTTGTTAATTCCCTAACCGTACCAATAAAAGTCGTAATCGCTCCAGCATTGCGCTGAACGACCTTGTCAATCACTGATTGAATATCAATCGGATCCTTTGAAATCTCAAAGTTCATTATGGACACCCCCTGAATAAATTCTTGTTTAGTGATTGTCTTAATAAAAGACTGGGGTTGGATCTATCACAACAGAGTAGCCTCCGATGGCTTCAACTCGTGCTCTAAACGCTTCAGATTGAATAATCCGCACTAATTGCTGACCCATCTCACTTTCAAAAAAGGCTTTGGTCATTAATAAATCGTACTCTTCATCTGCAACAGGAATAAAATCCAGTCCCATTGATTTTGCAGCAGGGTAAATGCCAAGACCAACAGCAGAAGGACTTCCTTTTACTTCGGCTGCTACACTTAAATGAGAGAACATTTCCCGATCATAACCATTGATTTGCTCAGGACCAATCCCATTCTCCCTTAATAATAAATCAAATAGGATTCTTGTGCCGGCTCCTTTTTGACGATTTACGTACAGTGCATGGCTTTTGGAAATATCCGTCACATCGTGAATTGATAATGGATTTCCTTTTGGAAGAAGCCACCCTTGTGTTCTCCTAAGAAACGGATAAAGGACAACATCCCCGCCCGCTAAGAACTTCTGAACATAGGAGCGGTTATATTCCTTCGTTTCTGGGTCCAGTAAATGAATGCCAGCGATATGGGCCTCTCCTTTTCGGATGGCCATAATCCCCGCCATGCTCCCTACGTGGGATGAGATAATTTTGGACCCCTTCAATTCGCTTCGTAAAAAAGAAGATAAAATATCGATGGTTAGATCGTGACTACCATTAAAAACGACAGCGGTAGCAATTTCCTCGACAGGCTTTAGTAGCTCAAGCTCCACTTCATCCCCCTGCTCATACCCGAGCTTATCGGGAGGAACAATCAGCATGCCATCTGCTTTGACAAGGGACATCGTAACCCCTGCCGCTCTTGTTAATGGATTGGCGATGTACTCCCCGTTCACATGGCCAATGGTCATGCGAACGAAATCCTCTGCACCCATGGTGGATACGATTCTTCGACCAAGCTTTACCTTTAACCGTTGTCTTTTCGGCTCAGTAATACCCAAATAATCACAAACCAGCGGTCGAACAAACCACTCAAGTGCTAAGTAGGCTGAAACGGGATATCCTGGAATTCCAACAACGATCGTATCGTTGATTTTCCCTAATACCACTGGCTTTCCTGGTCTTGTTGCAACTCCATGGGTAAAGACCTCACCAAGCTCCTCGATTAAGTGGACTGTATAGTCCTTTGAACCTGCCGATGAGCCTGCGTTAATGACGACAATATCGGATGAATCAACCGCTTGTAATAGCGCTTCTTTTATTTCACTCGGATTGTCCCTCACGATACTGTGCAGCTTTGGTTCTCCGCCCCACTCCTTAATATAGCTCGCAATAACCGTCCCATTAAATTCAATTAACTTCCCGGGTGCTGAATTCTCACTCGGCATGACAAGTTCATTTCCCGTAGGAATAATCATGACGGTTGGCTTTTTCATAACCTTGATCCTTGTGGTCTGAGAGGCTAACAAGACGCCGATATCAACGGGACGGAGCTTATGTCCCTGTGGAAAAAGCATTTCCTCCTGGACAATATCCTCGCCAATGGGCCGAATATGAGCCCATGGTGCGGCCGGTTCAATGATCTCCACTACGTCGTCAGCGATTTCATCGACATTCTCAATCATGATCACCGCATTAAACGGCGAAGGAATTTCATTCCCGGTATCTACGTAAATAAAATCTTCATTTCGTTTTAGCTGAATTGGATTTTGCTCATGTGCGAGGAAGGTATCCTCCGCCCTCACGGCAATTCCATCCATTGCTGAAGCATGATAATGGGGCATGGAATTATGAGCAAAGACAGGCTCTGCAGTAATTCTTCCGAGCGCCTCACTACTATCCATCCACTCGAATTCTCTTTGCGGATTAAAATGGGCTAGGATTTCTTTCACCGCAACCTCTCGAGGCTTATCTTGTAGGTATATGATTCGTTTGTATTTTTTATCCATTCTCCCCACACCTTATTGAAATAATGTTACTGGTACTTGGTCTCCCTTATGAACTCCTTCACTCTCAGAAGCGATTTCAATCATTCCTTCACTTTTGACTAGAGTTGAAATCAACCCGGATTTCCCCAAAATTGGCTCTGCATACCATTCATTATCTTCTTCAAAAAGTCGTACGCGTATGTAGTCCGTGCGCCCCGGGCTTGAGGGGATATTCTTCGTTACCTTTGCATACGTCAGCTTGAGATGGTTCATTTTTACACTGCGAAGCGTATCGATGACTGCCTTTCCAAACAAGTGGAAAATAATCATGGCTGAAGCCGGATGTCCAGGTAAACCAATAACCGGCTTATGATTTGCGGTTGCAAGAATCGTTGGTTTTCCAGGCTTAATGGAGATCCCGTGCACATAAACACCTGGTGCACCTAATGAATCAATGACCTCGACGGAATAGTCCTTCGTACCAACGGAGCTGCCGCCAGAAAGGATTAAACAGTCTGTCCTTTCTAATAGTTCGCGCGTTCTTTTCTCAAGCTCCTCGCGGCTGTCCCTCACAATTCCTCCATAGATGAAGTCTAGGCCCCATTCAGCCACTAGTGCCCCAATGGTAGCAGCGTTAATATCCCTTACCTCACCAAGCTCCAAGCTTGGCGCCTCCATGGGAACAATTTCATCTCCTGAGGATAAATAGCCAATGACAGGCTTTCTCCAAACAGACACCTCTGTAATCCCTTGAGACGCTAAGGCGCCAATTTCTTGAGAACGGAGTTTGGTTCCTTTCGCAAGGAGAATTTCCCCTTTTTTCAAGTCCTCACCAATAGAAATCACGTTCTCTCCAGGTGCGACCTGGCGATAGAGATTTAACAATCCGCTAATATCCTCGCAATGCTCAATCATGATGACCGCATCACTGCCCTCTGGCAGCATTCCACCTGTTGGTACATACATGGCCTCTCCTGCCTGCAGTCCCCTTGGAGGTTCTTGTCCCATTTTCACCTCACCGGAAACCGTTAGAAACCCCGGCATATTTTCGGATGAACCAAAAGTATCTCGAGCTTTTACGGCATAGCCATCAACAGAGGAGCGACGAAAATTCGGGACATGTTCCCGTACAACGATATCTTCAGCTAAAACGAAATGAAGCGCTTCAAATAAAGGCTTCCTGATGGTCTCAGTAATAGGTGTAACCATTTCACTTATTAATTGAAATGTCTCTTCTACGGTTTTGACCTGAAAAAATTTCATGTTTCATCTCTACCCTTTACCTGTTCATTTATTGAAAGTGTATGCCTTGACATGTTCTTTGCCTGCTCATATTCCTCTGGATGATTCATATTAAAAAGATCTGATTCCCTAAGGGATATACCCTTCCTGCAAATTTCCATATTATCCATAATCTTAACATGAATGTTCTGAAAAATCCCTCTTATTCGCAGTTGGTTTTGTTCCAGGGACTTTTCAATTTCTACACTTACCTCTTTACGATAAGCAGCGAATAAGGGGTGGAGCTGGCCGTTGATTTCAGGGACTACCGCTTGGTATTCAGATAATTCCCGAAGAAGAACGCCCCCAAGCTGAGACGAAATAAACGGCATATCGCAGGCAACAAGCAAATTCCTCTCTGTCTTTGAGGTATTCAATCCAGCATGAATGCCAGCAAGCGGCCCCATACCTTTCCACCTATCCTCCACCATAGGAAGTCTCAAAAACTCATATTCTTCAAATGAATTTGTCACAATGAGAATATTATTTACGATGGATCGGAGTTCTTCAACTACGTTTTCAATCACCGTTTTTCCATTAATCTTTAATAGAGCTTTGTTCGTTCCCATCCGACTTGATTTTCCACCAGCTAAAATAATGCCCGTAGCCTCCATTGCGTCACCTCAGTTACATAGGCTGATGCCTAAATCAATGAGTACCTTTCATCTCAGGAATCCCAAAACCATTCTCCTGAGCAATATAATCTAAATGGATTGATTTGATATCTAGAAGCGGAATCGGATCTAACTTAATTAATTTCCGTGTATCAATCACCTTCGTATATCCTTTACACTGATGGCAAACATAGACTTCCCCTCGTTCTTCCTTCTCAATCTTAAGGATTTCAATCTTACCAGGCTCTTCACAGCCACAATGGGCACATGTAATTTTCTTTATCTGCCAAGAATATAAACAGCGTGGACAGGTTATTTCCTTTTTGCCACTCTTATTGATCACACCGATTCTAGGCGGTTCCCCACAAGCAGGACATGCCCCATGTGCATTCGCCTGATGAAGTTGTTCACTTAACTCAGAGGAGAGCTTCTGCAGGAATGGTCTAGCGGCATGTTCAGCAATAAAAAATGGCAGCCATTCAGCTATCCCGTGATCCTTTGCCAATTTTTCAAAGTAAAAATTATTGACCGAAACAGCCTCTGTAAACCATTTCTCTAGAATTTCATTTGTAAGTAATCTACGTATTTTATTAAATTGCTCTGTTAATGAAGGCTGGGATTCCTCTAATAGAGTGAAAAATTCCTCGATAAAACGATTATACTGCTCTACATTAATCGTAATATGCAAATGTGGAATGGCCGGAAAACTCTTTATAGCCAAACGCTGCTCTGGCATTGTCAGCGTATCTTTCTCTAGTGATTTGCTCCATTTTTCACGCAAGGTTTGTATATTTTCCTCAAGCTGTTGGTATTCTTTATTTAGTACATTCATGCTTTTCACCTCGTTGGGCAGAGATAGAAGAAAGGCTACCCAAGTTTTAGGGTAGCACTCTCCAATTATTACTATTAACCATTTTACTATAATTATTTCTTTTAGGCATGTGATAGATCACTTAGGCATGCTTTTTCTTTTTCTCTTCCTGCTTTAACTCTTCATACCAGCGTCCGTGGTGGTCTTTCGCATACTCTTCCGAAACCTCTCCCTTGAAGATCCCTTGAAGAGATGGTTTCGCAAGTGCAACTGACATGTAGATATGTCCAACTACTACTGCTGCAGCAAGCCCTAAGCCAATATTATGAATCGGATAGGCCCACATAACCACAGTTTGTGAGAATTTTTGCGGGAACCACATGATGAGACCTGAACCAATGAGCATGATCGTCGTGATAATCATTAACCAAGAGTTTGCTTTCTCCCCAGCATTAAAGAAATCTTGTTTTGGAACATTGGCTTTGCGTCCAAAGAATTCCTTTGCAAATTCAGGGAAAAACTTTAAGTCATGTTTCTTCCAAGAGAAAATATTCTTCATCCAATTGATGAACCCCTTTAAATCAAAGAAGATCATAATTGGAAGTGGTAACATAAAGCACACAGCTGCAATCCTATGGACTAGTCTTGCTCCAGCTGGGCCACCGAATACTGGATAAAGCCAATCAAAGAATTCCGTATACATTGGTAGAGCAGAGATGTAAAGGACAAAGAATGCAAGTGCATTGACCCAGTGTGAGATAATAAAACCTTTATTAAAACGCTTTACCATCCTTCCATTCTTCTTACTCATGGTCTCGGCCTCCTTCTTCATGTCCGCCTTTATCCTTCTTCATCGCATTCGCAATGACAGCACCGACTACTGCCATCGTTGTTGCTCCAAACATGGCTTTGCCAAGTGGCTGTGCATAATCCTTCCAGACAACTTGAGATAGTGGAACCTTCGGATTCTCTGGTAGGCCATAGACAGACGGCTTGTCTGCTAGAAGATACACGGTTGTTGTTCCTTTAATGCCTTGTGGATTGTAAATATTAGCATTAGGGAAACGCTCTTTAATTTTTGCCAGACGCTTTTCTGCTTCAGCCAAAACGGTTTCCTTCTCATCATACACTAGGCAATCCGTATGACAAGCTACAACACAAGCCGGCTGTAAGCCTTGCTCAAGACGATCTGTACAAAGGGTACATTTTTGCGCTTTGCGGTATTCTTTTCCGTTCTTATCTTTATATGTTGCTAATTCAACAACATCAAACGTACAGTTTGTCGTACAGTAGCCACAGCCAACACATTTATCATGGTCAATGACAACCGAACCAAATTTTGTATGACTAATTGCATCTTCAGGACATGCTTTCTCACAAGCAGCTTCAACACAGTGTAAGCAGGATTGATGTCTGAATAACCATTCAAATCCACCATTTGCCGTCGTATGCTCATTGTAGGTAATGACATTCCATGTATGAGCATTCACCTTTTCGTGTGATTGATAGGAGCCGGAATATTCCTCTGTTACAGTAGGTAGGTCGTTCCAGTTTTTACAAGCCACCATACAAGCACGACAGCCATCACATTTCGTAACGTCAACAAATTTAATATAATCTGCCATTCTTACGCCCTCCTTACATCGCATAGGAATGCTTTATATTCTGGTATATGTGAGTTCGGATCCCCAATATGCGGTGTTAAACGGTTGGCAGTTGCTCCTGTAGCAATTCCCTTGTAACCGAAATGCCATGGCATACCGATATGGTGAACTGTTTTATCCTTAAGCTTATATGGCTTGAAACGTTTCGTAATCATCGCGTAGGCCTCAATCTCACCACGTGCAGAGGACACGATGATCTTGTCCTTTTCCTTAATACCCTTTTCTTTCGCGAGCTCTTCACTAATTTCAACGAACATATTATTGACTAGCTCTGCTAACCAAGGAACATTACGTGTCATGACTCCAGACTGCCAGTGTTCAGATAAGCGATAGGTTGTCGCAATGATTGGATACTTAGAGAAATCACCCTGTGCATTCATCGCTTTTTCCCCGAACTGAACAGCTGGGTTTAATTGAATGCTTGAGAATGAGTTATCCATTGGATTTTCAAATGGCTCATAGTGCTCTGGGAACGGACCTTCGTTCATCATCGCAAAAAGGGCACCTTTTCCATCAGTCTGCATAATAAATGGACTATTAAATGCCGGATCATCTGGACCTCTATCCTTCACAAAGTCAGGAACGTCATTTCCAACCCATTTTCCTTGAGCTGCATCCCAATAAATTCCTATGCGATCCTTGCTCCAAGGCTTACCATTTAAGTCTGCACTTGCGCGGTTGTATAGGTTACGACGGTTCGCAGGCCAAGCAAATGACCAATTAAGGAAATTACTCATGCCTTCATTTGTATTATCACGGCGTTTTGCAAGGTTCTCATTTTCTGGATAGAAGCCGGTATAAATCCAGCAGCCAGCTGTTGTAGAACCATCGTCCTTTAGGTCACCAAATGTTTTA
>DLCS01000068.1:22614-24833 GCA_002480735.1 Bacillaceae bacterium UBA7792
CCAAATGTTTTAATTTGCTGCTTCGTCTTCCAGTCATAACCATTAATTTCTCGACAAACGAGATCAATATCTGGATGATCATGATCCCCATACGCCCAATATAAAGCATTAATTTGCTTGGCAGCAGGAGTGGATTCATTTTTGTACATTTCCTTAAGACGACGAGCTAAAATATGGACAATCTCCAAATCAGCCTTTGCTTCACCTTTTGGCTTGATGGCTTGCCAACGATACTGCATCCACCGTCCAGAGTTGGTTACAGATCCTTCCTTTTCAAAGGAGGCACATGCTGGTAAGAAGATGACCTCTGTTTGAATCTTGGATGGATCTCCACCAGCTTCTTTTTGCCAGAAGGCAGAAGTTTCCGTTTCAAATAAATCAACAGCGACCATCCATTTGAGGTTAGACATTGCCGCTTGTGATTTAAAACTGTTTGGTCCTCCGACAACAGGGTTCGAACCAAACATGATTAGTCCTTCTAATTCCTTCCGATACATCGCATCAAATAGACGCATGAAGGAATAGTTCTTACCGTCATCAATTTTTGGTAAATAATGATAGCCAAACTCATTTTCTGCTGTCGCATTGTCTCCATAGAAGGACTTCAGCATACTTGTATAAAATTTAGGGAAATTCGTTTTATAACCTGTTTTTGGCGTAATTCGCTCTAGGAAGCCCTTATAGGTTCTGTCTCCCTCAGACGTAGTTGGTACCTCCATGTATCCTGGAACATTATGATAAAGAAGACCAAAGTCTGTGGAACCTTGAACGTTAGATTCTCCACGAAGGGCATTTACTCCGCCACCAGCAATTCCGATATTTCCAAGTAAGAGCTGGAGAATGGCATAAATACGGATGTTTTGAGAGCCAGTAGTATGCTGTGTTCCACCCATTGCATATAGAATCGTTCCAGCTTTTCCAACTTCCCCAGTCGCACCGTAGGTTTTACAAATTTCTAAATAAGTCTCTTTATCAGTTCCTGTTACACCACAAACCGTATCGATATCATAGCGGGAGTAGTGTTTTTTCAACAATTGGAACACACATCTTGGATCCTGTAGGGTTGGATCCTTAAGAACATTTTCCTCAGCATCCTTCTTGAAGCCCCACTGAGTCTTGTCATATTTTCTTGTTTTTTCATCATAGCCACTAAACATGCCATCTTCAAAATCAAATGAATCAGCAACGATGTTCGCAGCATTTGTATAGTTAACAACATATTCTTTATGATAAAGCTCGTTTTCTAGGACATAATTAATCATACCGCCGATGAATGCGATATCTGTACCAGAACGAAGCTGTGCATAGACATTAGCCATTTGTGATGTTCTCGTATAACGAGGGTCAACCGAAATGAGTTTTCCACCCTTTTCAATTGCTTTTGAAATCCATCTAAAACTAATTGGATGATTTTCCGCTGGGTTTGCACCAATAACCATTAATGCATCTGCGTACTGAAGATCATTCCAGTGATTGGTCATTGCTCCACGACCGAATGTAGGTGCCAGACCGGCAACCGTTGAACTGTGTCATATTCGGGCCTGGTGCTCAATATAGGTTAACCCTAAACCAGCACGGAAAAATTTGTGTAGTAAATGACATTCTTCATTATCTAGAGCTGCTCCACCTAAATAGGCAATATTATCTGTTCTATTAACTGGATAGCCATCTTTCATATGGGTGAAAGCTTTATCACGGGATTCCTTAATGTTTTTGGTTACCTTGTCTAAGGCAAACTCCCAATCAACCTCTTCCCATTTACTGCTTCCTGGAGCGCGATACATAGGTTTTGTTATGCGCTTCTCCGAAGTGTACACCTGACGAACCGTTGTCCCCTTACTACATAAAGTACCCTCATTGATTGGATGATCTGGGTCACCCTCTGTGTAGACAACATCATCTTCAGTTGCATAGACTAAAATACCGCAGCCCACAGAACAATAAGGACAGATTGTAGGTGTTGGCTTAATCTTGGCAATCTTGAATTCACTTGATTTCGCTTTAGCTGACTTTTCGTCGAATCCAAGCTCAACAACTGCTAATGTTGCAGCGACTGCACCAGACAATTTCAAGAACTGTCTTCTAGTAACATTCACTTCCATCACTTTTCCCCCTCCGTTATTTTTTTCTTTTCTTGAATGGATAGAATCATAATTTATAGATAATCCTAGACAGGATGTATCTCCAAAGCTCGTACCTCTAAATCGTTAACCACTCTT
>DLCS01000068.1:25008-25419 GCA_002480735.1 Bacillaceae bacterium UBA7792
CAAATGAGGTATAAGGAATGGCCATTTTCCCTCTTAAGTATCCAACCACTTCAATATTTAAATATTTTGCAAGTTGGATGGCTTGTTTTGTGGCAGCAGTTCTAGAACCTATTACCGCAAAGCCAAACTTTGCAGCCTTCGATAACATTTCATAGGAAACCCTGCCTGTCGTGAGCAAGAGAAGTGTGGATGGATCTAGCTCATTTCTAAGCGCATAGCCGATGATCTTGTCTACAGCATTGTGGCGCCCAATATCTTCTCTAACCGTTATTTCTCCTTCTTCATTCACGATGCAAGCACCGTGCATTCCACCTGTTTCAAGGTAAAGTGGAGAGTTTTTCGAAAACTCACTTCGTTTTTTCAATAGGTAACTTAGTTGGTATGTTTTTCCTACAACTACCTTGTTAAACG
>DLCS01000068.1:25467-29658 GCA_002480735.1 Bacillaceae bacterium UBA7792
TACCTTGTTAAACGTTTTCACATCTGTCATTGAAAAGAAAGTGACTCCTCTGCCACACCCTGCAGTATAGTGCTTCTTCTTGGAAAACATCATCTCTGTATCAAAGTCACTTGATAAAGTAACATTGATCATTCCCGAATCTTCGTCGACGATTAGCCCCTCAACATCACTCGCTTGATCAATCATTCCTTCAGAGAATAGGTATCCATAGGCCCAATCCTCTAAATCAAACTTTGTTAATTGAAAAACCGCCACTTCAAAATCGTTTACAACAAGGGTGATAGGGTATTCCTCGGGGCAGCCTTTTCGATTCATCTACTTTTTCACCTCATTAGCAAACAAAATTTGTTCACTTTTTTCATTGTAAAAAACAAATTCACACAGTTCTGCGACAAATGTCACATTTTTGTCATTTTATATCGAAAATTTTTCTTATTTTCTTTGTCGTACCATCAAATTTTGTCGAATTTCACAAAATAAAGGCCAAACGGCTTATAATTCTATAACAAGTATTAAAATAGTGGAAAAACATTTTAACCATTCTGTCTAATTGAATCTTAATTCTTTCTCCCTTTCTGTTCTGTAACTTTTGTCACATCCACATAGTGTTAATGATTCCCTTACTAAGAAAATATGCCATTTTACTAACCTGTTATTTTAAGATAAAATGGAAAGAAAAAATCTTCTCAAGGGGGAACACCCGAAATGAAAAAGGTTCTGACAATTGCTGGTTCTGACACGAGCGGAGGAGCTGGTATACAAGCCGATTTGAAGACATTCCAAGAGCTTGGCGTATACGGAATGACAGCGATAAACGTCATTGCTACGATGGATCCAAAGAATAATTGGAGACATAGTGTATTTCCAATCTCTATTGAAGCTTTTGAAGCTCAAATGGAGACCGTCCTATCGGTTGATCTTGCCGCAATGAAGACGGGAATGCTGGCAACCGTTGAGGTGATTGAAAGAATCGCTAAAGCGATTGATGAACATCAATTTAAAAATGTAGTAATCGACCCGGTTATGGTTTGTAAAGGTGAAGATGAGGTGCTGAACCCTGACAACGCCAATGCACTTCGCGATTTACTAGTGCCAAGAGCTTTAGTTGTAACCCCGAATTTATTCGAGGCATCCCAGCTAGCAGGTACCGCTCCAATCAAAACCATTGACGATATGAAAGAAGCCGCAGCCAAGATTCATGCATTAGGAGCAAAATACGTTATGATTAAAGGCGGTAGCAAGCTTGAGCATGATAAGGCTGTTGATTTGCTGTTTGATGGAAAAGAGTACAAGCTCTACGAAAGTGAAAAAATTGCTACAACCTATGTGCATGGAGCAGGCTGCACCTTCTCTTCCGCCATTACGGCAGAGCTTGCCAAAGGAAAATCCGTCGTAGAAGCGATTGATGTAGCGAAGGATTTTATCACGGCAGCTATTCGCCATGGATTTAAATTAAATGATTTTGTGGGACCAACCATGCATGGAGCTTACCGTACATTTGGTGTAGAAACAGCTACAAAATAATAATTGAACGGAGCCTAATGGGCTCTGTTTTTTTTTGAGCAATTCCATATCTGAAGCGAACTATTTCTTTTTTTGATTTCATTTTAGTAGAATGAATTATTGAAGAGTCTTATTTTAAGGAGGAATGACAATGGAGCCTGTGATCGTCGAAGCGGTACAAAAAGAGCTAGACCGCCTTTCCAATAAAGAAGTCTATATTCATCTCGAAACCACGAACGGGGCGTACGCGACGCACAATGATGAATCCTTTTTTTCCTCTGGAGCCTATATTCGCAATGCCAAAATTCGGTATGAACAGGGGAAAATAACGGGTCCCAACCCTTATCGAATTGGGCTTAGAACAGAGATTGGCTGGGTATATGCAGAGGGTATTACTCATTTTGAAGTCGATGAGAAAAACAGATTATTGTTAGCGGGACATGATTTTCAAGGAAAGCTCGCTGTTGCACTTGAAATTAGTGAAACACCATTTAACTAAGAAACATGCCCAGACAGCCTATTTAAAACAGAAAGGAGACAATATTAATGGAAAAAGAACGGCATTTGCTTGTAATATTCCCCCATCCAGATGATGAAGCATTCGGTGTCTCTGGTACCATTGCAAGCCATATTAACAATGGCACTCCTGTTACCTACGCATGTCTAACATTAGGCGAGATGGGGCGTAATATGGGAAACCCTCCATTCTGTAACCGGGAAACCCTCCCTAACATTCGTAGACAAGAGCTCCAGAATGCTGCAGATGTTCTAGGGATCAAAGATTTAAGAATGTTAGGATATCGCGATAAAACAGTGGAATTTGAGGATCAGGAAAAGCTGATCAGCCACCTTGGTTCCATCATTCAGGAAGTAAAGCCTTCTTTAATTATCAGCTTCTATCCAGGATATTCTGTTCATCCGGACCATGATGCCACTGGGGCTGCTGTGGTAGAAGCAGTAAAACGCCTGCCGCAAAACGAAAGACCAAAGCTGAACCTTGTGGCCTTTGCGAAAAACTGTGTCGATGAGCTAGGGAAGCCAGATATTATCAATGATGTGACAGAGGTCATTCCTACAAAAATTGCTGCCATCAAGGCCCATCGTTCCCAAACTCAACTAACCGTTGCCAATATGGAAGAAAAGTTTAAGCAAAATGATCCGCAAATCATCGCATGGCTCCAAAATGAACGCTTTTGGACCTACCATATAAATTAAAGAAAAAGAGAACGGAGCCCGTTCTCTTTTTTTAATTTATAGGCTTCACATACGAGGAACAGAATTTACACCAATCTGTTATAATAATTTGCTTATCTTTAATATCTATTAGTCCATCATTGCGTAGCCTTGAAAACACACGACTAACACTTTCCCTGGAAGTACCCACTAATGTGGAGAACTCCTGAACCGTAATCGGAAGCTCAATGAACATTTTATTACAACGATTTGCGCCAAATTTATCAGCAAGTCTCACTAGTGTTTTAACCGTTTTTGTATACACATCCAAAAGAGCGATATCCCTCATGACCGATGTCAAATCTCGAAGCGACTCACTCATATAACGGATCATTTGCACTGCTAGCTCAGGTGAGAGCAAAAGCTCTTGCTCTAAATCATCCGTTTTTAAAAAATAAACCTCTCCCTCCTTTAACATCGTCCCTGTAGCAGGATATGTGGTTTCTCCATAATTAAAAAGACATGCCTCCGCAAATATATCTCCCTTTTTTTTCACACAAACAATCAGTTCATTTCCATGCTCGTCTTGCTTGGTCAGCTTAACAATGCCTGAATGAATAAAATAGACTCCCTTAGCTGTTTCAAACTCAGACATAATGACTTCGCCTTTTTTATATGCCAGTTTTCGAATACGCTTACTTAATAGCTGAAGGGCTTGTGCAGGTAGCTCTTTAAACACATCCACCTTACTCAAGAATTCGTTCATTTGAGGACTTATGGAAACATCGTCGTTCAAGTCCATGACATCATGGCTCATGCTTCTCCCTCCTAATCCAACAACTACCTATTATTCTAACGAAGCCCTCTTAATAATAATGTGACAATTATCACGTATTCTTTGTCTATTTCCATAACTCCTTTTTATTTCCATCTCCGCTTCACAAAACAGCCACATTCAGCCGATGTTTGTGTGAAGTGCATCACTATTTGCCATGTGTAAAAAAAGTAGGATAAATCTGTGATAAAAATTGCAGCGACATAAGGGGGGAACATCGTGAAAAATCCAATCATTCAATTCATTCTCTGTGCATTTATAGGTCTTGGACTGGGATATGTCGTATTTGATGTAGTGCTTGCTGACGGCGGCAACAACAAAGAGGTCGCTAGCAGTGCAGAAACGGCAAAAAACTCTACTGAAGCTACAAAAGAAGAACAAAAAGCAACCAAGACAGAAGCTACTGCAACCGCTTCAGGGGAAGAAAATATTCTTCAATCAAAAGGATGCATCGGCTGCCACGCTGTTAAAGGCTTAAACCTTGATGGTGGAGCAACAGGTCCAGACCTTTCACAAGCATATAACAATGTTGAAGGCAAGCATGGCAAGCCTATACAAGAATTCCTAAAGGAACCAACATCCGCAGTTATGTCATCTGTCATTGGCGGCAACCCACTTACAGACGATGAAATCGCTCAAATCGTTGAACAATTGAAGAAAGCATCAGAAGCTAAATAAAG
>DLCS01000162.1 GCA_002480735.1 Bacillaceae bacterium UBA7792
GATCCAAGTATGTATAGAGGCTTTCCAGGAGGTCCCGATGGATTCGCTCCGGCCTTACCAGGTGCTTTTGGGGAAGGAGCTCCACAAGACCAAGGTGCTGCTGAAGCAGGAGGATTTGCTCCATCCCCAGGAGTTCAAGGGCCAGGGCTGACCCATGTGTACACTCCTCCTCAGGTTCAGCAATTTCCAAATCCCCCATATATGAATCCATACGGTCCGTATGGGGGCGGTTATGGAATGGGCGGAATGTCAAATTATAGTAATGACAATGAAGACTAATGTACAAGGAGACGCCTTTTTTATAAAGCGTCTCCTCTCTTTTTTGAACGACCATTTTGATATCCGCATACATCGCATCATGCCCCTAAGAAATCATGTATTTTTGATTGAAACAGCTGTTAACCATAAACCTTATATTCTAAAAGGATTTTCTTCACCCTCTAAGCTTAGGCTACAGGAAATGTTTACAGCTGATTTGAAGAAGGCGGGCTTTTCCAATACCTATTCGTTTCAAGCTCTAGCGGCACAAAGCCCATTGTCTTTCGAGAATAGGTACTATGGAATAATGGAATACATCCCTCCATCTACTAACACATTTACTTTTCTTGAAAGGACAAATAGAGCAGAGGGCTTGACTCTTTTGCAAAAATATCACGAAACAACAGGAATGCTAGTGAATCGTTATGCAACCGAACTGGCACAGCATCAGCCACTGGAAAAATGGAAAAAGAGAAACGCTAGCTTCATCAAGAATATCCCAGTTATAGAATTTTTTGTCCAAAAGGAAATAATCGAAGAATATATGAGCTGGGCAAATTGGTCATTGGAACATCTTGAAGCTACTCCTCCAAGCAACCCAGAATCAACAATCATATTGCATGGCGATGTTGCACATCATAATTTTCTTCGTTCAGTGGACGGAACGCTTTATCTCATCGATTTTGATTTGATCAGCATAGGGGAACAAAGTCAGGATTATCTCCAATATGCCAATCGAATCCTGCCTTTCTTAGATTGGTCCTTCGAGGGCTTATCTGAATTGGAGGTTATCCGTCCTTTTTTAAACGATAAAAAATTCTTGTATGGCTTGGCTTTCCCTACGGATATTTTCCGGGAATGGAATCGACTCATTCGGGAAAGACAATATCATAATCCTGTTCGAGTAAGGCCTGTAATGGAGTTGACAGTGGGACAATTTGCTGAGAGAAAGAGCTTTTTTAAAGAAATAAGAAAATTAACGATGTAGCATCCCACGAGGGAACAAATTTTTAATGGTTGACAGATTTGGGCGCAACTGACAGGATGAATTATTAGCTCCCCTCACACTCTAATAGTGAGCATTTGTTTAAGATGCTCTTATTTTGGCGTAGGAGGTCCAAAAGGATGCGAACAAAACGTATCGTACTTCCAGCTATGATTTTCCTGTCCATTGGCTTAGTGGCCTGTGGGAACAATGAAGGCGCAAATAATGGCAGGAAAAATAATGTTGTCCCAATGGGATATTACTCGAATGAGAATCATGAGAAAAGTGGAGGAAACGCCAATTGGCTGAATCAGGATAACGATGGTCCTTTAACAGAAATGATGGACCATACATTTGGCGGAGAGGGACAAAATAATGGCCTGAGGGGCATTAATAATCAAGCAGCCCCACAGGGAAGGGGAAATATTGATACTTTATTTAGTAGAAGTGACCAAAATTATCATGGTCATCTCAATGACAATAATGGGAGAGCGAAGAGTGGATATTACACTGCCTATGATGGTAATTTAGCCAAGAAAATTAGTCATACAGCTAATTCTGTCGTTAATGTTGGTGATGCTCGTACCGTTGTCCACAAGGATCATGTGCTGATTGGTGCGGTACTCGAGGATCCAAGACGTGAGCACGAAACAAAAGCAGCGATTCGCGATGCCGTTGATCCCCATTTAAAGGGAAAATCCCTCACTATTGTGACGAATGAGAGCAGCTATAATCAAATTCGCTCAATAGATAATTCTCTTAGGAGTGGGGAGCAATGGTACAAACTAGATAAGGATCTTGGAAATATGTTTAGACAGATCAAAAATACGGGAAATAATTTGAATAGGTAGAAGAGCATACCCCTGCTCTTCTTTTTTTTCTTTTACTTTGGATAATATTTGTTAGGATTGGTCACAATACTACTGGACAATGCTTGGTATATTTAAACAATTAACCCTTTAAATGAGGTGACCAATGTGAATAACAATAGGTCTGTTATGATGGGTGTATTTCTTTTTCTGCCTTTGTTATTTATTCAGACAAATGTCGATGCCCAAATAGAAAATATAGAAAAAATGGATACATTCGAGCCGATTGAGGTTGAGGTCGTGCTTGAAAGATGGTATCTAGATGGGGAGTTTAGTCAAGAAATTGTCAAGGAAACGATCCTGTCGATGGAGGATTTCTGGGCAAAATACGATAACTGGCAGTTAATTGATATGGAAGAAAAAAGGGTTGTATTTAGGAAGTATGTCGATGATATTTCCCCGCTATTGAAAGCGAATGGCTATTTTGGGATAACGGGTGACGGGACGCTAACGATATTTAATGGCAAACCCCATCCTTCTAAAATTATTCATACCTTTTTTCAGCTAGACATGGGCAAGCTTGAGAGCAAAAGACATGAAGAATTGAAAAAAGGGATCCCAATAAAAAATAAGGATCATTATGTAGAAGTATTAGAGACCTTTAAAAATTACACATTAGAAGAAAAAGAAGAAAATTAGAGAAATGAACCGTACTGGCTGCGGTTCATTTTTTGGTGTTATATATGAATGTCGAGACTGGTCGATTTCTTTATGGGATTCCGATTGTATGTTACAATGAGTTACAGCAAATTAGAGGAGAGAAATACGATTGTTTGAGTTTATTCAGGGGAAGGTCGATTTTGTTGGACCAGAGTATATTGTCGTAGAAACAAGGGGAGTTGGATTTCAAATTCAAACCCCGAATCCATTTATTTATACGAAAGACTTAGAAAATGAAGTGAAGGTGTATACATACCATTATGTGCGTCAGGATGCCATGGCGCTTTATGGATTTCAGACACGACAGGAGAAGACGCTTTTTACAAAGCTCTTAAATGTATCGGGAATTGGTCCAAAGGGGGCGCTTGCGATCCTCGCTTCGGGTGAGCCGGAGCAGGTCGTTGATGCGATCGAAAATGAAGATGAGAGCTTCCTGATTAAGTTTCCAGGGGTCGGTAAAAAGACTGCAAGGCAAATGATATTGGATCTGAAGGGCAAGCTTCAGAATGTGGTCCCAGATTTTTTCCCAGACTTATTTTCTCCGGAAAAAGGCCAAAGAGTGTCATCCCCATCTTCTAATCAAGAGCTTGAGGAAGCGCTTCTGGCATTGCAAGCATTGGGCTATTCTGATAAGGAAATTAAGAAGATTACGCCAGACCTGCAGAAGGAAAGCTTAACGACGGATCAATATATTAAGAAAGCCTTACAAAAATTGTTAAGATAAAGGGGTGAAATCGGTGGAGGAACGGATCGTTTCAGGCGAGGCTGATACTGGGGAGCTATCACTCGAACAAAGCCTACGTCCTCAAACTTTAAAGCAGTACATCGGGCAAGATAAGGTAAAGGAAAACTTAGGGATTTTTATTGAAGCGGCTAAGCTCCGGCAGGAAACATTGGACCATGTTCTTTTATACGGCCCACCTGATCTTGGAAAAACAACTCTAGCTGCGATTATTGCCAATGAGATGGGGGTCAATATCCGAACAACTGCGGGTCCAGCGATCGAACGGCCCGGGGATCTGGCAGCGATCCTAACAGCGCTTGAGCCTGGCGATGTTCTTTTCATTGATGAAATTCACCGTCTTCCACGGGCGATAGAAGAGGTCCTTTATCCAGCAATGGAAGACTTTTGCCTAGATATCGTGATCGGAAAGGGACCAAGCGCCCGAGCGGTTCGCTTGGATCTTCCCCCGTTCACATTGGTCGGTGCCACTACAAGAGCGGGCTCTTTATCGGCACCGCTAAGGGATCGATTTGGAGTATTAAGCAGATTGGAGTATTATCGTGAGGAGCAGCTGAAGGAGATAGTGGTTCGAACGGCTGAGCTGTTTGCTATTCATATTGAATCTGCCGCTGCCACAGAAATTGCTAAGCGATCGAGAGGAACGCCGAGAATCGCCAATCGTTTGCTTCGTAGGGTGAGAGATTATGCTCAAGTTCGCGGGGATGGAGCGATTGATTTCCTTTTGGCACAGGAAGCATTGGAATTACTTCAGGTCGATCGTTTAGGCTTAGATCATATTGACCATAAATTATTAAAAGGGATCATTGAAAGATTTCGTGGAGGCCCTGTCGGTTTGGATACGATTGCAGCTAGCATCGGGGAAGAATCCACGACCATTGAGGATGTGTATGAGCCCTTTTTATTGCAGATTGGCTTTTTACAAAGAACACCTAGAGGACGAGTAGTGACTGACCTCGTATATCGCCATTTTCAAATGGAGGTGCCGGGCCATGACAGGCATTCCTAAGCTTCTGATGATAATCGGAGCCATCACATTTATGATTGGTTTTCTGATGCAATTCATTCCTATTGGAAAGCTTCCTGGGGATATTGTGTTCAAGAAGGGAAATGCAACCTTTTATTTTCCTATTGTCACTTCCATACTACTAAGTATAGTCCTTTCGTTAATCTTTTATTTTATCGGAAAATTTCGCTAAGCGGGTGACATCATTGAAGGTAGACTTATTTGATTTTGATTTGCCAGAGGAATTGATTGCGCAGACACCACTGAAGGACCGCACAAGCAGTAGACTCATGGTATTAGACAAGGAAACGGGTAAGCTGGAACATGATATTTTTAAAAATATCAAAGCCTATTTACGAGCAGGGGATTGTCTCGTTCTGAATGATACGAAGGTGCTTCCAGCAAGACTTTTCGGAGAGAAGGAAGAGACGGGAGCGAAAATTGAGGTGCTCCTTTTAAAACAGGTGGAAGGTGATACATGGGAAACCCTTGTAAAGCCTGCTAAAAGAATTAAGGAAGGGTCTGTGATCCGCTTTGGAGATGGCCGACTCACGGCTGTCTGTGTAGGTGAAAAAGACCATGGAGGGCGGATTTTCACCTTCCAATACGAGGGCATTTTTTAGGAAGTGCTAGAGTCGCTTGGGGAGATGCCACTGCCGCCATATATTAAGGAACAGCTTGAAGATAAGGACCGATATCAGACCGTCTACGCAAAGGAGCGTGGCTCAGCAGCTGCTCCAACCGCAGGGCTTCATTTTACAGAGGAGCTATTGGAAGAACTGAAGGATATGGGTGTCCATATTGCTTTCATTACTCTGCATGTGGGTCTTGGAACCTTTCGACCTGTCAGCGTGGATGATGTAGATGAGCACGAAATGCATGCGGAATTTTATCAAGTAACCGAAGGAACAGCGAGGCTGCTTAATGAGGTTCGGGAAAAAGGCGGCAGAATTATTACGGTAGGAACGACCTCAACAAGAACGCTGGAGACGATTGCAACGGCCAATGATGGTAAGTTTGTTTCTGACAGCGGTTGGACCAATATTTTCATCTATCCAGGCTATGAATTTAAGGCGATTGATGGAATGATCACGAATTTTCATTTGCCAAAGTCGACTTTAATCATGCTGGTTAGTGCTTTAGCGGGTAGAGAGAATGTGCTGCATGCTTACAAGACAGCCGTTAAGGAAAAATATCGTTTCTTTAGTTTTGGAGATGCGATGCTCATTGTTTAGGCATTTTTTTCAATCCATGCCGCTCTAGTTTTAGGTAATCGAAATAAGTGTAGGTATTGGGGCAGTACAATATCAAAGTCCGTATGAAGAAGTCTTTGTTTAGTTTGGGAGGGTACATATAAGTTGACAGCAATACGTTATGAATTAATCAAAACATGTAAGCAAACAGGTGCGAGACTTGGACGTGTTCATACGCCTCATGGCTCGTTTGAAACGCCAATCTTTATGCCTGTCGGTACACTTGCAACTGTAAAAACAATGTCGCCGGAAGAGCTTGTTGACATGGGGGCAAAGATCATCTTAAGCAATACCTATCATCTTTGGCTTCGTCCGGGACATGACATCGTTAAAGAGGCGGGTGGCCTTCATAAGTTCATGAATTGGAACGGTGCCATCCTAACCGATTCCGGTGGGTTTCAGGTTTTTAGCTTAAGCGAATTCCGCAAAATTGAAGAGGAAGGCGT
>DLCS01000080.1:0-18381 GCA_002480735.1 Bacillaceae bacterium UBA7792
TTTGTCCTGGTAAAGTGTATAGACGTGACAATGATGATGCGACCCACTCTCATCAATTCATGCAAATTGAGGGCCTTGTCGTCGATGAAAATATCCGTATGAGCGATTTGAAAGGCACATTAGAGGTGTTTGCGAAGAAATTATTTGGTGAGGACCGAGAAATTCGTCTACGTCCAAGCTTCTTCCCGTTCACAGAGCCTTCTGTAGAGGTGGACGTGTCTTGTTTTAAATGTGGAGGAAGTGGCTGCAATATTTGTAAAAAGACAGGCTGGATTGAAATACTAGGCGCTGGCATGGTCCATCCGAATGTGCTTGAAATGTCTGGCTTTGATTCAAAGAAATATTCCGGGTTTGCGTTTGGAATGGGAGTGGAGCGAATCGCGATGCTGAAATATGGTATTGAGGATATTCGACATTTCTATACAAATGATATCCGTTTCTTAAAACAATTTCATGTAAGTGAATAAATAGGAGGATAATGACATGTTCGTTTCATATAAATGGCTCCAGGAATATGTGGATCTTTCAGGGATCACTCCTGCCGAGCTTGCCGATAAAATTACAAAAAGCGGGATTGAGGTTGAAGGGGTAGAAACCTTAAACGAAGGATTAAAAGGGGTTGTCATCGGGCATGTGCTAGAAAGAGAGCAGCATCCGAATGCAGACAAGCTGAACAAATGTCTCGTTGACATTGGGGAAGAAAACCCTGTTCAAATCATTTGTGGCGCTCCGAATGTTGATAAAGGACAAAAGGTCGCAGTGGCTACGGTCGGTGCCGTACTCCCTGGAAATTTCAAAATTAAAAAAGCAAAGCTTCGCGGCGAGGAATCGAACGGCATGATTTGTTCCCTGCAGGAATTGGGAATTGAAGCGAAGCTTGTCGCAAAAGAATTCTCGGAAGGAATCTTTGTCTTTCCAAATGATGTAACTGTTGGCGAGGACGCTCTTGAAAAACTAAACCGTGATGACCACATTCTTGAGCTTGGTCTAACGGCGAACCGCTCGGACTGTATGAGCATGCTTGGGGTTGCCTATGAGGTGGCGGCGATTCTAGACCGAGAAGTAAAGCTGCCTCATCCGCAGGTGAGCACTACCGCTGAAAAAGCAACAGATTATATTAAAGTAACCGTCGAAGCAAAGGAAGATAATCCTCTTTATGTGGCAAAGGTCATCAAAAATGTCAAAATTGCTCCATCTCCATTATGGATGCAAGGCAGATTAATGGCTGCAGGGATTCGCCCACATAACAATGTTGTCGATATTACGAACTACATTCTGCTTGAGTATGGTCAGCCGCTGCATGCTTTTGACTATGACGCCCTTGGTTCAAAGGAAATTCTCGTTCGCCGTGCCAAAAATGGCGAGAAAATTGTCACCCTTGATGACGCCGAAAGAACATTGACGGAGGAGCATCTTGTCATCACCAACGGTAGCGAGCCAGTCGCACTTGCCGGCGTGATGGGTGGTGCTAATTCTGAGGTTCAAGCTGACACAACAACAGTCTTGCTGGAATCCGCTTATTTCAAAGGAGCAACAGTTAGGACTGCTTCAAAGGATATGGGCTTACGAAGTGAAGCAAGTGCACGCTTTGAAAAGGGTGTCGATCCGAATCGAGTCCGTGCTGCAGCGGAAAGAGCAGCAGAGCTTCTTGCCTTATATGCTGGCGGCGAGGTGTTAGAAGGAGCAGCTGAAGCAGATACGCTACAAGTCGAGCCTGCTGTTATTTCCATTACCCTTGAAAAAATCAATGGGGTCATTGGAACAGCAATCACTAAGGATGAAGTGGAGAATATTTTCTCTCGCCTGCAATTTGATACGACGACAGACAATGAAACATTCACAGTCACTGTTCCAACACGTCGTGGTGACATTACCATTGAAGAGGATTTGATTGAGGAAGTAGCACGTCTTTACGGCTATGATCGAATTCCAACGACATTACCGATTGGTTCTTCAAAGCCTGGGTATTTAACGGATTATCAGAAAAAACGCCGGATCGTCCGCACCTTTTTAGAAGGAGCAGGACTGTATCAAGCGATTACGTATTCTCTAACAAATCCAACGAAAGCCACCCAATTTGCTCTTGAAACTCGGGAGCCAATTGAGCTATCGATGCCGATGAGCGAAGAGCATAGCCAACTCCGCTTAAGCATTCTTCCGCAGCTCTTAGATGTACTAAAATATAATCTGGCCCGTCAAAATGATCGTGTCGCTGTCTATGAAATGGGTGCGGTCTTCTTGGCCAATGGGTCGGAGGAGCTGCCACAGGAACGTGAGCATTTGGCAGGGGCAATCACAGGCTTATGGCATGAGCATGGTTGGCAGGGTGAAAAGAAGGCTGTTGATTTCTTTGTTCTAAAAGGAATTCTTGAAGGATTATTTGCCAAGCTTGGATTAGAAAATAGGGTGGAATACCGTCAAGCAACAATTGAGGGGATGCATCCAGGGCGAACGGCAGAAATCTTCCTGTCAGATAAGAAAATTGGTTTCATCGGTCAAGTTCATCCAACCATTCAAAAAGAGATGGATCTTAAGGAAACCTATGTATTTGAGCTTTCTTTAGAGACTCTATTGTCTGATGCTGTGGCTCCACTACAATATGAAGCGATCCCACGCTTCCCTTCGATCACAAGAGACATTGCATTAGTTGTGGATCAGGCAACTGTCGCTGGTGAACTTGAAAACATTATCGTCGAAGCTGGCGGGAAGCTACTCAAGGATGTTCACATCTTCGATTTATACGAAGGAGAACGCATGGAACCTGGAAAGAAATCCATCGCGTATTCATTGAAATATTTTGATCCTGAAAAAACGCTAACAGATGAAGAAGTGACAAAGGTTCACGAAAAAGTGTTGGCTGCTTTAGCTGAAAAAGCAGGAGCCGTTTTGAGAGGATAAAAAATTAGGGGACTCGGGCAGATGCGAGTCCCCATTTCATTTTTTGGCTGTGTTTATGTTAATTTTAGCCTTATACGTACGCGTGAACTGGTTTTATTCGGTACGAGTAACGTAGAGAATGCGTACGTATAAGGCGGTATTAGAACAAAGCTTATTTTTTTATCATTCTTCGAGCTTTCTCAGTATTGGCAAAATGATACTTAACAAAATGCGGCAGGACTGCTTCTCCTTTTTCCAAAATTAGCCTCGCCGCCGCTTTATCGACTGCAGGCCCTGCTCCTTTTGGCAGCGTGAACCCTGCCCTTGCAGATAGATGTTCAAAATGCCGGACAAAGGCATAGCGGGCAATGATGGAAGCAGCAGCAACTGCCAGATGAATCCCTTCCGCTTTTGTGCTAAAGTAGACATTCTCCCGATGAACGATGGATTGCCCCCTTAGATGCTGGTAATATACATTCTCTTTGGCAAACTCATCAATCAGGACAGCCTCGGGTTTTTCTGGAGCAATCTTTTCTAGCACATGCCCGATGGCTTGATTATGTAACAGTGCCTTCATTTTTCCCTGGGACATGCCCCTTTGCTGGAGCTGATTATATTTTTCATTGTGCAAGGTTAGTAAACTGTGAGGTACGATATCCTTGATTTGTTTAGCGATTTCAATAATTTTATCATCCTTTAAATTTTTGGAATCCTTGACTCCGAGCTCTTTCAAAAGGGGGAGCTGCTCCCTTTTTACATAAGCGGCAACAACGGTGATCGGACCAAAGTAGTCGCCCGTACCAACCTCATCTGAGCCTACTACAGACAAACTGCCAAAATTTGCAGGTAGATGTGTAGAGTTTTTAGGAGTGGGCAATGATGAAGATTTTTCAACAGGGCTTCCCCACTGCCCTGCTTCCTTTTCACTGTCAGCACCTTGAAAAAGGACTTTTCCAGATTTGTAGGCTGTGATCGTACAACCCTTGGTTTTTGCACAAAACACACTGCCTTGTGGGACTTTATCCGTTAGATTAGAGGTATAGTGTTTTTTCATAGATTCGATTTCATTCATACTGAGCTTCAATACGATTGGGCCCATACGATTCAACTCCGTTCGATTAAAAATTCGCGATTCTTTTAGTATGCCCTGTTTAGACATACTTAGACTTTTCACTATTAATAGGTTCATGTTATCATAGTGATTAGGATTCTACGAAATGGGGGCAATAGGCTTGTCAGATGCACAAAAAACACGCACAACTGTTGACATATATGGACAGCAATATATTATAGTGGGAACGGAAAGTTCAAGTCACGTACGACTTGTCGCTTCAATGGTTGATGAGAAAATGCGTGAAATCAGCTCCAAGAATCCTTCACTCGACACGAGCAAGCTGGCGGTCTTAACAGCGGTGAATGCTGTGAATGATTATCTCAAGCTTAAGGATCAGCTTGAGAAGCTCGAAGGTGAATTAAAAAGAGTAAAGGACTGAATCAGTCATGCTGAGTCTCGCAATATTTATAGTATTGATTTTTGGTTTTTTAATAGGTTTGAAAAGAGGTTTTATCCTCCAGCTTATCCACATTACCGGGTTCATTATCGCATTTATTGTTGCTTATATCTATTATGGTGACTTGGCCCCTAAGCTTACCTTGTGGATTCCTTATCCGAACTTTAGTACAGATTCTACCTTTCAATTATTGTTGGATAATGGTCATTTAGAAGCAGCCTATTATAACGCGATCTCGTTTGTGGGGATCTTTTTGGCTGTGAAAATTGCTATGCAAATCATTGGCAATATGCTTGATTTTGTAGCCAACCTTCCGATCCTAAAGACACTAAATGTTTGGGCCGGTGGAATTTTAGGCTTTTTGGAAGTGTATCTTGTTATATTTATCCTTCTCTACATAGCAGCGCTTTTACCAGTGGATGCCGTTCAAGATGCGCTAGGTGATTCCTTCTTAGCAAAAATGATCGTTGAGCATACTCCCTATTTTTCTAGTCAAATTAAGGAGCTTTGGATAGAGCATATCGCTTCGTGAACTTCTCTATTTAGGGAAGTTGTTTTTTTGTGAAGACTTTGTTCATGCTCAGTGCTGATATTAGCCATATGTGCATGGCGTGAACGGGTTTTGTTCGGTACGAACAACGTAGTGAACCCATGCACATATGGCAGTATCAAGATCAACTTAGAAATTTAACTGCGTCTTTGTAAAAAATAAAACCTTTTCCCCTGTAGTACGTATACAGAATAAGGTAACAATAATTTTAACGGACAGAGGATTGTTTGAAAAGGTGGGAGGTGATGGAGTTGGCGACCAATAAAAAGGAAGTTGTTCGTTTGCTAGAATCGATTGCAATCTATATGGAGCTTAAAGGTGAAAATCCTTTTAAAATCTCGGCCTTCCGTAAAGCAGCGAATTCTTTAGAAATGGATGAGCGCACATTGGAAGAGATAGAGAATTTCACAACCCTTCAAGGTGTTGGAAAAGGAACCGCTTCGGTGATCGAGGAATATATCCAAACAGGAGCATCCTCCGTGCTCGAGGAGCTCCAGAAGGAAGTGCCAAAGGGACTCATTCTTCTCCTGCAATTACCAGGACTTGGCGGGAAAAAGATTGCGAAGCTGCACAAAGAGCTGCAAATAGAAAATGTTGAGGATCTAAAGCAGGCTTGTCTTGACGGGCAAGTGAGGGAGTTAGCAGGGTTTGGGAAGAAGACGGAAGAAAAGATCCTTGCGGCGATAGATAGTGTCCGCAATAAACCCGATCGTCTTCCCCTCGCATACATGCTTCCTATTGCCATGCAGATCGAAGAGATTTTAGGTAAAATGACAGCTGTTGAAAGATTTTCAAGAGCAGGAAGTTTGCGCAGGGTGAAGGAAACGGTAAAGGATCTTGACTTTATTATTGCCACAAAAGAGCCAACCATCGTGAGAGAGCAACTGGTTCAGATTGAGGGAATTAAGGAGACGGTTGCCGCTGGGGATACGAAGGTCTCGGTCATTCTTGAATACTCTCATGATGTCTCGGTCGATTTTCGCCTTGTGAGACCCGAGGAATTTGCGACCACCCTTCATCACTTTACGGGCTCGAAGGAACATAATGTCCGCATGCGTCAGCTTGCTAAGGAACGTGGTGAGAAGATTAGCGAGTACGGAGTTGAAATAGTGGAGACGGGAAAAGTGCTGACCTTTGATACAGAGAAGGACTTTTACGCCTATTTTGGCCTGTCCTTCATTCCACCAGAAATGCGAGAGGATGGCAGTGAGGTCGAGAAATACTCCCCAGAGCTTGAGATCATCTCGATGGAGCATATGAAAGGGGACTTACATATGCATACGACCTGGAGTGATGGTGCCCATTCGATTGAAGAGATGGTGGAAGCCTGCAGAAGATTAGGCTATCAATACATGGCGATCACGGATCACTCCAAGTTTCTAAAGGTAGCGAACGGATTAACTGAGGAGCGACTTCTGAAACAAAGAGAAGAAATAAAGAGTCTGAATGAAAAATATGAGGACATCACGATTTTATCTGGGGTCGAAATGGACATCCTTCCCGATGGAACATTAGACTATGATGATGAGCTCTTAGCGGGGATGGACATTGTAATCGCCTCCATTCATTCTGGATTTTCACAGCCAAAGGAAAAAATAATGGAACGGCTGTCCAATGCAATGAAGAATCATCATGTGGATATTATCGCAAATCCAACCGGCAGGAAAATTGGGATAAGAGAGGGCTATGCTGTAGATATTGACCTCTTGATTGAATTAGCCAAAGAGACACTCACGGCGCTAGAGCTAAATGCTAATCCGAACAGACTTGACCTTAATGCAGAATATGTACGCAAGGCGCAGGACGCTGGGGTGAAAATTGTGATCAATACAGATGCCCATAAAGTTGATACGCTGACCCAGATGCAATTGGGCGTTTCTACAGCTAAAAAAGGTTGGATTCAACGAGAAAATGTAATCAATGCCTGGAGTCTAGAAGAACTCCAACAGTTTTTACAAAAAAGATGAAAGAGATAAAGAATTTTTCTGCAAAGGCTCTTTTTGTATAAAACATAAAAAAGCCTAAGGAATAGAGATAAGGAGGACTTCTCTCCATGCAGCAGCGAGTTTTAAAGATATTAGAATTTCATAAAGTGAAAGAACAGGTGCTTGAGCACGCTTTATCGACGCTCGGAGCACAGTTGGTTCGTGAGCTTATCCCTTCAACTAACTTAGAAGAAGTGATAAGAATGCAAGAAGAAACAGATGAAGCAACAAGCGTGATTCGAATCAAGGGAAATGTCCCTCTTGGTGGGATTTTTGATATAAAGCCACATATTAAGCGTGCGGATATTGGCGGGATGCTAAGTCCCCATGAACTGATGCAGGTGTCAAGCACGATCCATGCTAGTCGCATTATTCGCAGGTTTGTGGAGGATTTGATCGAAGAAGAACTACAGTACCCTCATCTATCTGAGCTCACCAGTCAAATTGTCGTATTATCGGAACTAGAGGAAGCCATCCGAATGGCGATCGATGAAAATGGTGCGGTCCTTGATAGTGCAAGTGACCTACTGCGCACATTACGCAACCAGCTTAGAACAAAGGAATCGAAAGTAAGGGAAAGACTTGAAAACATGATTCGGTCTTCCAATGCCCAAAAGATGCTCTCAGATGCGATCGTCACGATCCGCAATGATCGCTTTGTAATCCCAGTCAAACAGGAGTATCGGGGCCATTATGGCGGAATTATTCATGACCAAAGCTCCTCGGGTCAAACATTATTCATTGAGCCGCAATCTATTGTTGAGCTCAACAATGAGCTTCAGTCAATCCGAGTGAAGGAACAGCAGGAAATTGAGCGAATTTTGATGGAATTATCCGCACGAGTCGCAGAAAATAGCAGTGAGCTTTCCATCATTGTTGATGTCCTTGCGAAGATTGATTTCGTGTTTGCCAAAGCTCGTTATGGACAGAAAATCAAAGCGTCCAAGCCAAAGATGAATAATGAAGGAAGAATATCTTTATTTAAAGCAAGACATCCCTTAATTCCGATCGATGAAGTAGTCGCAAACGATATTTTCCTAGGTAAGGATTTTTCCACGATTGTCATAACTGGTCCAAATACAGGTGGAAAAACGGTTACGCTGAAAACCGTTGGTCTATGTACATTGATGGCACAGGCAGGCCTGCAAATTCCTGCTCTGGATGGCTCTGAGATGGCCGTCTTTTCCTCTGTATTTGCTGATATTGGGGACGAGCAATCGATTGAGCAGAGCTTAAGTACATTTTCCTCCCATATGGTCAATATCGTGGATATTTTGAACGAGGTTGATTTCGAAAGCTTGGTTCTTTTTGATGAGTTGGGGGCAGGAACCGATCCACAGGAGGGGGCAGCTCTCGCCATTTCTATCCTAGATGAAGTATACAAACGAGGAGCAAGAGTGATCGCAACGACTCATTATCCAGAATTAAAGGCTTACGGCTATAACCGAGAAGGTGTTGTCAATGCTAGTGTAGAATTTGATGTAGAAACATTAAGTCCTACCTATAAGCTCTTAATTGGAATTCCCGGTCGAAGCAATGCCTTCGAAATTTCCAAGCGCCTCGGTTTAAATGAAAAAGTTATCTCTGCAGCTAAATCCCATGTGAGTGCAGATACGAACCAAGTGGAAGGGATGATTGCCGCCCTTGAAGAAAACAGATTGCAGGCGGAAAAAGAGCTGGAGGAAGCCCACGACTTACTAAAGAATGCAGAAAAGCTGCATCGGGATCTACAGAAGCAAATGGCAGAGTATTATGCTAAGAAGGATGAGCTTGTCGAAAAAGCAAAGGAAAAGGCAAAGCAAATTCTTATAAAGGCACAGTCAGAGGCGGAAGAGGTCATTCAGCAATTAAGAAGAATGCAGCTGGAAAAACAAGCGGAGATTAAGGAACATGAATTAATCGAGGCTAGGAAGCGTCTTGAGGAGGCGGTGCCTAAGACAAAGAAGAGCTCGAAAGCACTTAATCAAAGGGAGCAGAAGCATACCTTTAAGCCGGGGGATGAGGTTAAGGTATTAAGCTTCGATCAAAAGGGGCAGCTACTGGAGCGAGTTTCCGATCATGAGTGGCAAGTCCAAATTGGGATATTAAAAATGAAGGTGAATGAACAGGATTTACAGTTTATTAAGAGTGAAAAGGTCGTAGAAGCAAGACCGCTAGCAACGGTTAGAGGAAAGGATTTTCATGTAAGTCTAGAGCTTGACCTGAGGGGAGAGCGCTTTGAGGATGCTCTTATCCGGGTGGAGAAATACATTGATGATGCCCTGCTAGCTGGCTACCCGAGGGTTTCCATTATTCACGGAAAAGGAACCGGCGCCTTACGACAAGGAGTACAAGAGTATTTACGAAATCATCGCTCCGTTAAAAGAATTCGTTTTGGTGATGCAGGAGAAGGGGGAACCGGCGTCACAATCGTAGAATTTAAGTAAGTTGTATTGTTTTTTTCAGAAGCAACCATCTTTAAGAAAAGTGCGATAAGTAAAGGCTAGGGAGAGTTTAGAATGAATCAATTCTGGGAGAATGATTATGTACAAACAGCTGCTTATTTTAGTATTGTAATCCTTTGCATGGTTTTGTTCTTGGCTGTTTTTGAACTGGTGACAAAATATCGAAATTGGGATGAAATCAAAAATGGAAATCTGGCAGTAGCTATGGCAACCGGTGGAAAAATCTTTGGAATCGCCAATGTTTTTCGCCATTCTATTTCTCAGCACGACACACTTTTTACGATGATCGGCTGGGGCGTCTATGGCTTCTTTTTATTATTGCTTGGGTACTTTATTTTTGAATTTTTCACTCCTAAGTTTAAAATAGATGAAGAGATTGGGAATGATAACCGAGCAGTTGGATTCATTTCGATGACGATCTCGATTGCATTATCCTATGTGATAGGGGCAAATATCTCATAAGGAGCGAGCATGAGTTGGAGAAACTGGCAAAAATTTTAATAGCACTCTGCGCCGGCTTTGTTATAGTTGGCATCATTTATTTGTTCTTTAAATAGGATGTTCTGAAACCGTCATGTTGGCGGTTTTTTCTATGTGGATTGATCATTGTCGGATGGTTGCCAAGGGCATGTTCAGCAGTCGCCTATGAATGCACAGGTACAGGGGACAGGATGAAAGTAATATTCTAATTGTCACAAAATGTTTACTATATTATAATTGGAGAAGAACAATTAGAATGTTCAAAAAATTGAACGAACAAGGGGGTATAAAGATGAATGAACAGAAGCCTTGGCTAGAGCTTTATCCTGAAGAAATTCCACACACGCTTGAATACTCCAAAGAACCTGTCCAAAATTATTTAAAGAAGACAGCAGAAGAATTTCCGAACAAGGTCGCCATTCACTTTATGGGGAAGGAGCTAACCTACAGGGAGGTATACGAGGATTCACTGAAATTTGCAGGATATTTACAGGGGTTAGGACTTGAAAAAGGGGATCGAGTGGCGATTATGCTACCGAACTGTCCGCAGGCTGTCATTAGTTATTATGGAATCCTGTTTGCAGGTGGAATTGTTGTTCAAACGAATCCACTATATGTTGAGAGAGAATTAGAGTATCAAATGAAGGATTCTGGAGCGAAGATGATTGTTGCATTGGATATCCTCTATCCACGGGTAACGAAAGTGATGCCACAAACAGATTTACAGCATGTGATTGTAACCGCTATCAAGGACTTTCTACCATTCCCGAAAAATTTGATTTATCCATTTATCCAAAAAAAGCAGTACGGCTTCTCAGTAAATGTCAAGCATGAAGGAAATCAACATCTCTTTACAGAAATATTGAAGCAGCCGCAAAGGTCCTTAAAGGAATATGAATTTGATTTCGAGGAGGATTTAGCACTCCTACAATATACGGGGGGAACAACAGGATTTCCTAAAGGCGTCATGCTTACCCACAAAAATCTTGTTTCCAATGCCTCCATGTGTGAAGCTTGGCTATATAAGTGCAAAAAAGGTGAAGAGGTGGTCCTTGGATTTCTTCCATTTTTCCATGTTTATGGGATGACAACCGTCTTAATCCTGTCTGTTATGCAAGGCAACAAAATGGTGCTACTGCCGAAATTTGATATGGACACCGCCTTAAAGACGATTCAAAAACAGCGCCCAACGATTTTCCCTGGGGCTCCAACGATGTATATTGGCTTGTTGAACCATCCGGATCTCCATAAATATGACCTTTCATCAATTGATTCCTGTATTTCCGGCTCTGCTCCTCTGCCAGTGGAGGTCCAGCAAAAATTCGAAGAGGTCACCGGTGGTAAGCTTGTAGAAGGCTATGGATTAACAGAATCTTCTCCAGTTACTCATTCCAATTTTCTTTGGGATCGTCCAAGTGTAAAGGGAAGTATCGGGGTCCCTTGGCCGGATACCGATGCAGGGGTCTTTTCGATTGAAACAGGTGAGCCTCTTCCTGTCGGTGAGGTTGGAGAAATTTGTGTCAAAGGCCCTCAGGTGATGAAAGGGTACTGGAACCGTCCTGAAGAAACGGCTCAAACTCTTCGTGATGGTTGGCTACTTACGGGTGATTTGGGGTATATGGATGAAAAAGGTTATTTCTACGTTGTTGATCGTAAGAAGGATATGATTATTGCAGGAGGATACAATATATATCCGCGTGAAATTGAAGAGGTGCTGTATGAGCATCCAGATATCGTAGAAGTGGTCGCAGCTGGGGTACCTGATCCGTACCGAGGAGAAACAGTCAAGGCATATGTGGTACTTAAAGAAGGCTCAACAGTAACAGAGAAAGAACTGAATGAGTTTGCACGCAAATCATTAGCTGCATACAAAGCTCCTAGATTGTATGAATTTAGAAAAGAGCTTCCAAAAACGGCAGTCGGAAAAATTTTGCGAAGAACATTAGTGGAAGAAGAGAAGAAAAAAATGCAGCAGGAGGAAGAAGAGAAAAAGGCATAGAGCTTGCCCAAAAAAATAATTCTCAAGCAGGACTTGAATTTTCTTGACATAAACTAAATGCACTACTATCATAAAATTATGAATGATGATTCATTCATAATTTTATTTTTTGTTGAAGTATTGATTCTTTCAGCTAGTTAGAAGAAACTAAGAAATAGATGGAACAACTAGGTTTCTTGAAGGGAGGGCATCGATTGAAGAAAAACAAACCTAAATACATGCAGATTATTGATGCGGCAGTTATTGTAATCGCTGAGAATGGCTACCATCAAGCCCAGGTCTCAAAAATTGCTAAGCAAGCAGGAGTTGCCGATGGTACCATATATTTATATTTCAAAAATAAAGAAGATATTCTGATCTCTCTTTTTCAAGAAAAAATGGGTAATTTCGTTGAAAAAATTGAAGAGGTTATAGCAGGAAAACAGTACGCAGCAGAGAAGTTATTAATGATGGTGGAAACTCATTTCAAAATACTATCAGAGGATCCACATTTAGCGATTGTCACTCAGCTGGAATTAAGACAATCGAACAAAGACCTCAGATTGAGAATTAATCATGTTCTAAAAGGTTATTTAAAGGTCATTGACCAAATCTTAACCGAGGGAATGGAAAATGGAGAATTCTCAAGTGAATTAAACATCCGTCTTGCCAGACAAATGATCTTTGGAACAATGGATGAAACGGCAACAACTTGGGTCATGAGCGATCAGAAATATGATCTTCAAGCGCTAGCAATACCTGTTCACAAGCTACTTCTGAACGGGTGCGGAACAAAATAAGATAAAACGGTGAAGAAGGGGGTACGAAAATGGAGTATTTAAAATGGTCATATGAAGATTTCGTTGCAACCATCAAAATTGACCGGCCACCAGCTAATGCCTTATCATCTGGGTTAATACAGGAACTTTCTTCTGTTCTGGATGAAATCGAGCCGAATGAAAAAATTCGCGTGATTTTAATCCATGGAGAGGGACGCTTTTTCTCTGCTGGTGCTGACATTAAGGAATTTACTTCTGTTCAATCCGAGGATGATTTTTCAAACCTTGGTACAAATGGTCAGAATCTCTTTGACCGGATGGAAAACTTTCCGAAGCCAATTATTGCAGCTATCCATGGGGCTGCTCTCGGCGGCGGATTAGAGCTTGCGATGGCGTGTCACTTCAGGCTCGTTACAGAAAACGCGAAGCTTGGGTTACCGGAGCTACAGCTAGGAATTATTCCTGGATTTGCAGGAACCCAACGTCTACCCCGTTATGTAGGGGTTGCAAGGGCAGCGGAAATGATGTTTACGAGTGATCCGATCACAGGCAAAGAAGCTGTCCAATACGGGTTAGCCAATCATGCATATACTGACGATGAGCTTTTAGAAAAAGCATATGACATGGCTAAAAAAATCGGCAAAAAGAGCCCGATTGCCATTGGCGCAGCTATTGAACTATTAAACTATTCGAAGACAAAGGAATTCTATACTGGTGTCAAAAGGGAAGCTGAGCTTTTTGGACAAGTGTTTATTACCGAAGATGCGAAGGAAGGAATTTCCGCCTTCATTGAGAAAAGGGAGCCTAAATTCACTGGTAAATGATTAATTTTCTTAATTTTAGAATTTGTTAGCGTTCACAAATTGAGTTTTGGAGCTTGCCTTGGTAAGACTCTTTAACATAATGGCACTGTTAATGTACATTGTTGATCCTAGCCTTATACGTGTGCGTGAACGGGTTTTATTCGGTACGAATAACTTAGTGAACGGACACGTATAAGGCGGTATGCAGTGCAACAACAAAATATGACAGAGCCAACATAATCATCTATTATATCTTGAACATTATTAGGAGGGGAAACCATGAATATCTATGTACTAATGAAAAGAACTTTCGATACGGAAGAGAAGATTACGATTTCTGGTGGCCAAATCAATGAGGATGGAGCAGAGTTTATCATCAATCCTTATGATGAATATGCCGTAGAAGAGGCTATCCAAGTCCGTGATGCACATGGTGGAGAAGTTACCGTGGTTTCGGTTGGAAATGAAGAGGCGGAAAAACAGCTTCGCACAGCATTAGCAATGGGTGCTGACAAGGCCGTTCTGATCAATACGGAAGATGATTTAGATTACAGTGACCAATATACAACAGCTAAGATTCTAGCTGAATTCCTAAAAGATAAAGAAGCCGATTTGATCATTGGCGGAAATGTGGCTATTGATGGTGGTTCTGGGCAGGTTGGACCACGCGTAGCCGAGCTGCTTGGCATCCCATATGTAACGACGATAACAAAGCTAGAGATTAACGGGTCAGATGTAAAGGTTGTTCGTGATGTTGAAGGAGATTCAGAAGTAATCGAAACAAGCCTACCTCTACTTGTTACTGCTCAGCAGGGTCTAAATGAGCCTCGCTATCCTTCTCTACCAGGGATTATGAAGGCGAAGAAGAAGCCTCTTGATGAGTTAGAGCTTGATGATTTAGATCTTGATGAGGATGACGTTGAGGCAAAAACAAAAACGATCGAGATTTATTTACCAGCTCAAAAAGCAGCTGGAAGAGTGCTTGAGGGCGAGTTAACCGATCAGGTGAAGGAATTGGTAAGCTTACTTCACAACGAAGCTAAAGTAGTTTGATAACTCGAAATTAACCCTGATTAAGGATTACGTGAGAATTTCTGAAAATATCATACAGGAGGAGTCGAAATGGCTAGAAAAGTATTAGTATTAGGCGAAGTTCGTGATGGTTCATTACGTAACGTTTCATATGAAGCAATTGGTGCAGCTAAGACTGTAGCTGAAGGTGGAGAAGTAGTTGGAGTGCTTCTTGGTGCTTCAGTCTCTAATTTAGCGAATGACTTGATTCAATATGGTGCAGATCGAGTCGTTGTTGTAGAGGACGAAAAGCTTGAACAATATACCTCTGATGGATATGCTCAAGGCTTATTAGCTGTGATTGATTCAGAACAGCCAGAAGGCATTATTTTTGGACATACTTCATTAGGAAAGGATCTATCACCAAAGCTTGCTAGTAAGCTAGATTCTGGATTAATTTCGGATGTGACTGGAATTGAAGTGGCTGGAGGAAATATCGTCTTTACTCGCCCAATCTATTCCGGTAAAGCATTTGAAAAGAAAATTGTAACAGATGGAATCATCTTTGCAACGGTACGTCCAAATAATATCGCTCCTCTAGAAAAGGACGAATCAAGAACCGGCGATGTTACATCCCTTTCTGTAGAGATTAAAGACCTACGTACGATTATTAAGGAAGTCGTGCGTAAGGCGACAGAGGGTGTGGACCTTTCTGAAGCAAAGGTTGTCGTAGCTGGAGGCCGTGGTGTTAAGAGTGAAGAAGGCTTTGAGCCTTTAAAAGAGCTTGCCAACGTCCTTGGTGGAGCAGTCGGTGCATCTCGTGGAGCTTGTGATGCAGAGTACTGTGACTATTCACTACAAATTGGCCAAACAGGTAAGGTTGTTACACCAGACCTTTACATCGCTTGCGGTATTTCTGGAGCCATCCAACATTTAGCTGGAATGTCCAACTCAAAAGTAATTGTTGCCATCAACAAGGATCCGGAAGCTAACATCTTTAATGTAGCTGATTACGGCATTGTCGGAGACCTATTTGAGGTTGTTCCGATGCTAACTGAAGAATTCAAAAAATTAAAAGTAAATGCGTAATTAAAACGACGGGCGGTGTAAAAACCGCTCGTTCTATTTTTTGCATAGATGCTTGTATTAGGGGCAAATTACTTTCGAACAAATTATTAGCATCGTCACTTGAACGATGATATACTGACCTTAGTATTTAAATTATAGAAAAAAGGCTGTGCTGTGGAGTAGGCGACTTTCATGAAGCCGTGCATAGCAAGCATATTTAGGAGGTAATAGATTATGGCAATTATGAATGTAACTGACCAAAATTTTGATAAGGAAACGAGTACCGGTGTTGTACTAGCAGATTTCTGGGCACCATGGTGCGGACCATGTAAAATGATCGCTCCTGTCCTTGAAGAGCTTGATCAAGAGCTTGGAGATAAGCTAAGAATTGTGAAGCTTGATGTCGATGATAACCAAGAAACTGCTGCTAAATTTGGCGTGATGAGCATCCCAACATTACTTGTCTTCAAAGATGGAGAAGTAGTTGATAAAGTGGTTGGCTTCCAGCCAAAAGAAGCCCTTGCAGAACGCTTAAATTCTCATCTATAAGAATTTGCCCTAAAAAAATCTCCTGACGAATGTGGTCAGGAGATTTTTTTGATATAGTAATTACAGAAGTAAGAAGGGTGGGGGTGAAAAAACAATGAACGAAACGATAAAAAATAAACTCGCGTTACTCCCAGACCAGCCTGGCTGTTATCTCATGAAGGACCGGCAAGGAACGATTATCTATGTTGGCAAAGCCAAGATCCTAAAGAATAGAGTCCGCTCCTATTTTACAGGTTCTCACGATGGAAAAACGCAAAGACTTGTGGGTGAGATTGAGGATTTTGAGTACATTGTAACCTCCTCCAATATTGAGGCGCTTATCCTCGAGCTCAACTTAATTAAAAAGCATGACCCAAAATATAACGTTATGCTCAAGGATGATAAAACATACCCTTTTATCAAATTAACGACTGAGCGACATCCACGGCTGATTACAACACGAAAAGTAAAGAAGGATAAGGGGAAATATTTTGGACCCTACCCAAATGTGGGAGCTGCTAATGAAACGAAGAAGCTGTTAGACCGTATATACCCGCTTCGCAAATGCATGACCCTGCCCGATCGAGTATGCTTATATTACCATTTGGGGCAGTGTCTAGCTCCTTGTGTGAATGAAGTCTCTGAAGACACCTATAAGGATATGGTGGAGGAAATTACAAAATTTCTAAATGGCGGATACAAAGAGATCAAAAAAGAGCTTACCGAGAAGATGCACAAAGCGTCGGAAGACCTTGATTTTGAGCGGGCGA
The DNA here is from genome assembly GCA_002480735.1 of Bacillaceae bacterium UBA7792. Taxonomy (GTDB): domain Bacteria; phylum Bacillota; class Bacilli; order Bacillales; family Cytobacillaceae; genus Robertmurraya; species Robertmurraya andreesenii. Next base: position 16,785 of record DLCS01000080.1, read on the forward strand.
TGGAATACCGAGACAAAATTGCTCATATTGAGTCGACGATGGAAAAACAGAAAATGACGACCACCGATTTTACCGATCGTGACGTATTTGGCTATGCTGTCGATAAAGGCTGGATGTGTGTGCAGGTCTTCTTTGTAAGACAAGGGAAGCTCATTGAGCGTGATGTTTCCATGTTTCCATTTTACAGCGAGCCAGAAGAGGAGTTCTTAACCTTCCTAGGACGTTTTTATGACAAGGAGAATCACTTCAAGCCAAAGGAAATCCTTTTACCTGAAAAAGTTGACGAATTCTTAGCCGAAGCGCTGTTAAATGTGAAAATGCTCAAACCAAAGCGAGGGCAAAAAAGGGATTTAGTCAAGCTTGCCGAAAAGAATGCAAAAATTGCATTACAAGAAAAGTTCTCCCTCATTGAGCGAGATGAAGACCGAACGATCAAGGCTGTGGAACGATTGGGTAACCAGCTAGGCATTTATACACCTCACCGAATTGAAGCATTCGATAACTCCAATATCCAAGGGACCGATCCAGTATCTGCGCTCGTTGTTTTCATTGATGGCAAGCCAGCTAAAAGGGAATATCGTAAATACAAGATTAAGTCTGTGAAAGGTCCGGATGATTATGAATCGATGCGGGAGGTTGTTCGAAGACGTTATTCTAGGGTATTGAAGGAAGGACTGCCGCTCCCGGATCTGATTATGATTGATGGAGGAAAAGGGCATGTGGAGGCCGTTCGTGATATATTGGAGAATGAGCTTGGTCTGGATATTCCGCTGTCTGGATTAGTAAAGGACGAAAAACATCGAACCTCACAGCTTTTATTCGGCAATCCTCTCGAAGTGATTCCTCTCGGAAGGAACAGTCAGGAGTTTTATTTGCTGCAGCGCATTCAGGACGAGGTTCACCGTTTTGCGATTACGTTTCATCGGCAGTTGCGGGGCAAGACCGCCTTTCAATCCATTTTGGATGACATTCCTGGAATTGGGGAGAAGCGTAAGAAGCAGCTGTTAAAGGAATTTGGCTCCGTGAAAAAAATGAAGGAAGCCTCGGTGGAGCAATTTCGGGAGCTGGGAATCCCGATTCATACGGCAGAAGCATTGTTTAACAAATTGCAGGAATGACATTGTATTCCTGATCAGCCTATGCTATAATTTTTAAAACTTTATATCGTTATCACTTTAACGTAAGTAAGTGAAGGTAGAGGTGCGGACACTAATAGTAGAGTCTTGGAGAAGGATGAGTTTCTGAGAAAAGACTTGAAAGGGGTGGACCGCCGAAGTGAAGAAAGTCTCATCCCTTTTTTTGCTGGTTCTGCATTGAATAAGTGCAGGATTGTCAAGACTAGATCGTCTTGGAGAGCTATCTAATGATGCGTTCGAAATTTTGAAACTTTTTTCACGCAGCAATGGGATAGAATCTCATTGCTTTTTTTTGTGGAAATGCTCTTCTCAAACATTGTTGCTTTTGAACAAAAGATAATTAGATAAGACGATGTTTTATGCAGTTTATCTGTAGAAATAACGGAGAAAAGCGCTGCTCATTCTATGCGTATCACACGCCTAGTATGAAACGGAATGGCCGGTATTAAGGACATTCCAGA
>DLCS01000080.1:18515-19025 GCA_002480735.1 Bacillaceae bacterium UBA7792
AATCCGTGCGAAAACAGTCTGTGGAAAAAATAGGTGGTAGCTATGCACACTGGTAATACTCTTAGTTAACTCATAATTGTCAATGAAAAAAGTATAGTAGAAAGAAGGGGAACTAAATGGCTTTAATCGTGCAAAAATTTGGTGGCACCTCTGTAGGTAGCCCAGAAAAAATTTTGAACGTTGCAAATAGGGTTATTGAAGAGAAAGCACGTGGAAACGATGTGGTGGTTGTCGTATCTGCCATGGGAAAAACAACCGATGAGCTCGTTTCTTTGGCAGAAAGAATCACTTCTAAACCAAGCAAAAGAGAAATGGATATGCTGCTTACAACAGGAGAGCAGGTTACAATATCGTTATTAACAATGGCACTACTGGAAAAGGGCTATCCAGCGATCTCCTTAACGGGCTGGCAAGCTGGAATGGAAACAGAAGCGATCTTCGGAAATGCACGTATCATGGATATTCACACAAATCGAATAGCAAACGAGTTAAAGGAAGGAAAAATTGTCG
>DLCS01000278.1 GCA_002480735.1 Bacillaceae bacterium UBA7792
ATTGTATCTCGTTAAGACCATGAAGTCCTTTGCTTTAGAGCCGCGGTTGATTTGCTCCTTTATGCAGCCTGCGATATTGTTCGCATCCTCTAAGATAATCTCTTCTTTTTTGGAAAAATCCGCAGGGACAACCAATTGTTTCACACCTGTTAAGCCCTCACCATGATCCTCATGATAGGAATGTAGAGGACGATAGGCTGCTTGATAAACCGTTTCCTCTTCAGGAAGATAACGACTGAACACTGTATTCAGCTGCTTCGTGATCGAATCAAGTGTGCGGAAGTTCATCGTCAATTGAAGAACTTCTCCACCATGCGCTTCGATTAATTCCTTTACCCTGTTATAGGTGTCAATATCAGCACGACGAAAACGATAAATGGCCTGCTTCGGATCGCCAACGACAAAAAGGGATCCTGCTCTTGGACGACAGCTTGTCCACACCGTTTCGCTCGTGTTTTCCCCTGTAAGATAGAACATAATTTCCGCTTGAATTGGATCGGTATCCTGAAATTCGTCAACTAAGAGGAATCGATACCGCTCCTGAAAATATTCCCTTACCTCTTGGTTATATTTCAATAATGAAGCGGCCCTAATTAATAAATCCTGAAAGTTTAAAAGGGATCGCTCTTTTTTCAAGCGCATATACTCTTCGATCGCCCCTAAAAGAAAACGAGTCACATATGGATGACAATATTCCTTCCATGCCTCCATCAACGGCTTGACATTCATTTCGAAGCTTGTTGAGATTTTCTCCTCATAATACTTCGCATCCTCTTTCGATTCCCAGCGATTTAGTGTAGGCTTGAGCTTTTTATCAAAGAGGGCAAACACAGAAATAAGATCCTTTTCCTTTTTTGGATTGATGAATCTTGCCTTCTGAATCGCCGTCACAACAGCCTTTTGCAAGCTATCATAGCCCTTATCAGGCTCCGAATCAGGGATTACCCTTTTTGCCTCCTGAACAAGGATCATGAAGGAATGAAAGGCTGCTTTCAAATCAGGCTTTTCAATCTCCTCTGTCACCCATTCGACATCAGGATACTCCTTCATTTCCCGCAGAATTTGAAAAAGATCATCCACAGGAATCCCGAGATCGTCCATGGATTCAAGCTCATGGGGCTGATTTTCCTGCAAGTTCTGCAAATAGTAACTCCAAGCTTCCTCAAGTAAATCCAAATCAGCGGATTCCTCAAGCTCTTTAAAGTCCAAATCAAGATTCGCTTCAATTGGCCGTTCCCTAAGAAGCCGTGCACAAAAGGAATGAACGGTACCCAAATAACAGCGCTCTATATTTTGCAAAGCCTCTGATAGTCTTGCTCTAATTTCCTCATCAGCTTCATTCTTCCAGGTTGTCTCGAGTACAGATTGAAAGCGGACCTTTAGCTCATCGGCTGCTTTCCTTGTAAAGGTGATTGCGACGATATGTTCAATCTTACTTGTCCCTGTATATATGAGGTTGACCATCCGATCGACCAAGCTAGTTGTCTTCCCGGAGCCTGCCCCCGCTTCCACAAGGAAATTCGTTTGCAAATCATGCTTGATTTTGTCACGTGCTGTCTGGTCCACAATCACCTTAGTCATAGGCCCTAACCCCCTTAAATCGTCCAAGCTCTTCTCTCTTTTTGTCCGTTTGCTTCATTTCCAAAATATCCTTGTCATAAAAGGCTCGTCTACAGACGGTTTTAAAATCGCAAAACTTACAGTCATTTTCATCATCAGTCATCGTGAACGTCCCCGATTTAAGAACATCGATTAATCGTTCCAGGATATCGGCGCCATTCGTCCGTACTATTTTGTCCTGCTTGCGGACAACCCTTTTTGCGAGTCCCTTCACCGTTGGAAAATAATAAGCACTCTCCTGAACAGTGCCTGCTTCAAGACCGAGATGCTGCTCGATCGCTAGAGCATACAGCATATGCTGGAGCTGACGGCCCCCTTTAAAAACCTTTTGATTCTCATAGCCATAGGTGCTTCCTGTTTTATAGTCGAGAATATGGAGATGACCGGTGCTAGACTTATCAACCCGGTCAATTTTCCCGGCCACCTGAATCGTAGCTCCAGAGGGAAGGGTGACAACAGCTGGCTTATGCTGCCCAAGGCCGAAAGTATACTCGAAATATAATGGCTCGTACGATCCAGAATGCTGCTCTTCTTCTTTTAAGAAAATATGACAACATTCCAGGATATCCTTAACCTCCTTATCAAAAATCCGCTCACTTGGAGGAGGAATTAGTTCTCTTTGCTTTTGAATCAGCTCATTCGCCATCCTGTAGATTTTTTCCTCATGCTGCTCAAGAGACGGCTTTTCTCCTTGAATTTCCTTATAAAAATTCTCAAAAATACTATGCAACAAGCTTCCCCTTGTCGCTGCATCCAACCATTTATAAGAGTCATACTCGACTGATTCAATTGGACGGACCCTGAGAACATCCTGAAGGAAATACGAATAAGGACATTTGGCGATCATCTCAAGCTTCGCGGCAGAGACAAGGGCATCCTTATTCACCCGAGGGTCCAATTCCCCTTCCTCCATCTCTACCAGACCGTCAAATTCGGTGAAATCCGCTCCTGCTCGATAGGCTTCAGCCTCTAACCCAACCTTCAAATTAGGAAGAGCTTTTAGCAATGAGCCATCGATGACACTAAAAGCTTCAACGAAAAGCTTTTGGTTCCAATAATCCTTCGTTTCTAGAATTTCATCTCGAGTTAAAGCCGATGGAAGGGTACGTAACGTCTTGAAATCTGCTTCCTTATTCCCTGTTGCATATCGGTAGCATTGCAGAAATAAATGGGCAGGGCTCACCGCACGATTATCGAGAATGTCAAAGCTACAGTAGCTAACCGTCACAGAACCTCTTGTATGTGCTAAAACCTGCAGCATTAAATAAAGATTTTCTCGTCCAGAATTTTGTAAAATCGGGATTTTCCTGCCCAGTTCTCTTCTTTCTGTATCTAATAATAGTGGATCCTCACTCGCTCTTCCTGGGAAGCTACGGTTATCCAGACCGACGACAAACACATTCGGACGAGCGTGATAAACCCCCGATTTGTAGGACGCTACATGGAGGTGACCCGGCATGGGCTTTGACTGGAGAATCCGAATGGAAAGAAGCAGATCCTTAATCTTCTCAAACACTTCAAAACGTGAACTCGTCTCATTGGCAAAAGGAATGATCTTCTCCATCGTTTCCAAAAGGGCTGTTTTTCCAATTTCATGAAGACTACCATTTGTTGAGCCATAGTTTTTTAACAGAGTATGAATTCCCTCTAAGGTCTCTTGATAATTCAACGTACTCTCATCGTTTGGCAAGCGTTTGAAGACGCCAGCAAACCATTTTGACAACCAGTTCAGATCATGGAGCTGTTTGTTCAAGTAATCCTTTCGTTCGCCATTCTCCAAGGTATCGATCATTGCTTGTAGGTTCACAATCTCTTCCTTTATGATCGTGAGGTAGCGTTCCTTGCCCCAGCCAATCTGCAAATCTCGTAAATATCCTGCTATTTTTGCCCGACTAGGTGCCTCTTCCCCGAGCTCAAGTAAGCCTTCTTGTAATAAGTAGAGAAATGGCTGAACACTATAATTG
>DLCS01000016.1 GCA_002480735.1 Bacillaceae bacterium UBA7792
ATAGCCATCAGTGAAACCCAATATATCCTCATGAATATGAGCGTTTCTTGCTGCTTCATAAATTTTCTCTTTTTCTATAAACGGCATGCCAAATGAAATATTTTCTCTAATGGTTGCTGAAAAAAGGAAGTGGTCCTGGGGGACATAGCCTATCGCTTCACGCAATCTGTCCATTCGATAGGTGTTAATAGGTTTTCCCCCAAATGAAATGACACCAGCATCTGTTTCAAACTCACGAATGAGCAATTTTAATAGAGAGGTCTTTCCAGCACCCGTCTTTCCAACAATCCCAAGAGTCTGACCCCTTTTAAAGTGAAAAAAGATGTCCGCTAGCACTGGGTCCTTCTCACCTGGATACGTGAAATGGTGAATCGCAAATTCCAAATCTCCACTTGGAACCTCATTCAATGCATTCTTCTTATCAATGATTTCCGCTTTTTCAGCTAAAAGATTTTTCACGCGATCATAGGAAGCCCTCCCCCGCTCTACGATGTTAAAGAGCCAGCCAAATGCCAGCATGGGCCAAATTAATAGTCCTAGATAGGTGGTAAAAGAAATTAACTGGCCAATGGTCATTTCATCATTCAAGACAAATTTCGCACCAAAGGTAATGGAAAGAAAAAAGGATACCCCGACGATGAGAGAAATGGTTGGATCAAAGAGGGAATCAATTTTGGCAACGGAGATATTTTTTTTGACGACATCCTCCGATTGCTTGCGGAAATCTTCAATATCCTCCTTTTGCTGTCCGAATGTCTTAATCACCTTAATGCCACTAATGCTTTCCTGAGTTTTATCATTTAACGATGAAAAAGCCTCCTGTGCCTTATGAAATCTACGGTGCAAAAGAGTTCCGTACCAGCTCGTTAAGATCGCCATCAATGGCATGGGGATGAGGCAAATCAGCGTTAGCTTCCAACTGATCGTCATCGCCATCGCAATGATGACAAATCCGCCAGTTGCAAGTGAATCCACTAAGGTTAATACACCCGAGCCCGCAGTTTGTTGGATGGCCGCCAGATCATTGGTCGCATGGGCCATCAGATCGCCAACTCTTTTTCGCTGATAGAAGGATTGGGGCATATTAGTAAAATGTTCATATAACTGATTTCTCAGTTGCCGGGCCAGCTTTACAGCAGAACCGAAGATCATGATCCGCCAAAAATAACGAAGGGTATACAGCAATAATCCAGTTCCTACGAGCACCCCGATCCATTTTCCTAAAGCAACGGCCGTCAAAGAACCGGTATCAATCTCGTCGACGACAAAGCCGATGACCTTTGGTGGCACTAATTGTAACAAGGCCACTAATAATAAGAGTAACGTACCGGTAATGTATGCTTTTTTCTCCTGTTTAAAAAACCAACCCAATTCTAAAAAAACTTTCATGCTGACATCCTCCAAACGTAAGCTAAAGACGAAGATAGTTTACCAAATATTTTAAAAATAAGGAAGATTTAACACTATCTTAGTAATAAAAACATTTTTTAAAGCAAATAAAAACCACCCAATCTAAGAGAGATTTAAGTGGTTTTAAATCAAGGCAATTATTTACCTTGCTGCTTATTCATGGCTGCCATCATTTGATTGATTTTCTTTTGCGATGGCTTTTGTCCCATCTGCATCATCATCACTTTAAGCATTTGTTCATTAATTGGTGGATTTTTCTTTAAATAGCTCATCATATATTTACGAGCAATGAAAAATCCGATTGCAACACCAGCAAGCAGTGCTACAACGATTAGTAAGTACCCCCACCATACCATATTTTTTCCTCCTTCATGTTGTCTATCATACAGTGTACTAGACCAAATGCTATTATACAATATTTGCTTCTAATTTTCTTATACAAATTTTCTTTCTTTGATAGGTTTAAGCCAACCATAACGTTGATTCCTTAAATCAATGGCAAGATAAGTCTCTTCATTTTTTCGCAATATCTCAAAAAATCTTGTTTCTGCTTCGTAGCTCCCCTGTGCTTTAAGGGTCAGATGCCGCTCGGATACCTCTAGTGTTGCTGAGCCTGTTCTCCCGTGATCAATTCCATATAAGCCCCCACTCATATAGAATCCTTTCGTCATTTGAAGCTGCTGCTGAAGGTACTGATGAAGTCTTATACTTGGAATGGAGTTCGTTATATAGTATATCTGTTTCAACAGAATTGTTTGCAGTTCTCCTTCAGATTCATCATATTCCTGAAACAGTTGAAAGAACATTCCCTCTCGTCCAAAATAATGGGAGGCAAATTCATTATCAATTATGTAAATTTGATAGGTTCTCAAGCACACTCTCCCCCTTCATTCGCACCATTTCTTTTATTATAATGAAAATTCAGGCAAATGTTTGTCTTAAATAGTTAAAAACTTTCACTTTTTTTGTCGAATTTGAAAATTTTTGGCCGATTGAAGAGAAAAAGTGGGCAACAAAAAGACACTAGTAGAATTACTAGTGCCAAAAAGAATTATTTTTGTAGTATCGCTTTCACTTTTGCCACGACATTTTGAGGGGTAAAGCCGTATTCTTCGATAATTTTTTCTCCAGGGGCAGATGCTCCAAATTGGTCAATGGCTAGTACTTCTCCTTCGTCCCCTACATAGCGATGCCATCCTAGAGAAGCGCCCATTTCTATACCTAAACGTTTTTTCACGCTTCTTGGGATCACACTTTCTTTGTATTCCTTCGATTGTTGTTCAAATCTTGCCCATGACGGCATGCTCACAACAGAAGCATGAATGCCTTCACTTTCAAGCAGCTCTTGTGCTTCGACAGCTAGTGAAACCTCGGATCCTGATGCAAGCAGAAGGACATCTGGTGTTGCATTAGAAGCAGGTGAAACGACATAGGCACCCTTTCCAACTCCCTCGTAAGCATTTTGGGCAGTTTCTTTAAGGGTTGGGAGGTTTTGTCGCGTGAGAACGAGAGCCGTTGGACGGTCTTTAGATTCTACAGCAAGCTTCCAAGCTGCTGCTGTTTCATTCGCATCCCCTGGGCGAATAACATCAAGATTTGGCATTGCTCTAAGACTAGCCAATTGTTCAATTGGTTCATGGGTTGGTCCGTCTTCCCCTACAGCAATACTGTCATGTGTGAATACATAAGTAACTGGAAGCTTCATCAATGCAGCAAGACGAATAGCAGGGCGTAAGTAATCAGAGAAAACAAAGAAGGTTCCACCGAATACTTTTAGCCCACCATGAAGCGCCATTCCATTAAGTGCAGCGCCCATCGCGAATTCACGTACACCAAACCAAATATTTCTTCCATCATAGGAATTAGGTGCGAGATCCCCTACTCCTTTGATCGTTGTCTTGTTTGAGCCCGCTAAATCCGCAGAACCACCAATAAAGTATGGCAGGTTCTTGGCAATCCCATTTAAAGCTTCACCTGATGAAGCTCGGCTTGCCAGACTCTTTCCTTCTTCATAAACAGGAACATCCTTGTCCCAGCCTTCAACAAGCTCTCCCTTGATTGCAGCTTCTAGCTGAGCGCCCAATGCAGGATATTCGTTCTTATAGGATTCAAAAAGGTCATTCCACTCTTTTTCTTTCTTTACTCCATTTTCAAGTACGTACTTCTTGAACTGCTCATACACTTCAGCAGGAACGTGGAAATCCTCTTCAAAGGTCCATTTATATGCTTCCTTCGTTAGCTTTAATTCATCGGCACCAAGTGGAGCCCCGTGAACATCGGACTTTCCTGATTTATTTGGTGAACCATAGCCAATGACCGTTCTAACCTCGATCATAGTCGGGTGTGTTTCATCACTTTTTGCTTCTTCAATAGCTTTGGCAATTTCTTCTAAATTATTTCCATCTTCTACTCGTAAATACTGCCAACCATAGGATTGGAAACGTTTTGCAACACTTTCAGAGAAGGAGCGATCTAAATCCCCGTCCAATGATATATCATTTGAATCATATAAGACGATTAATCTTCCCAGCTTAAGATGACCAGCAAGTGAAGCTGCTTCAGCGGAAACTCCTTCCATTAAGTCGCCATCACCACAAATACTATATGTATAATGGTCAACGATTTCGTATTGATCCTTATTGTATACAGAGGCTAAATGTCGTTCTGCCATCGCCATCCCTACGGCCATGGCAATACCTTGACCTAGTGGACCAGTCGTAGCATCCACACCAGGTGTATGTCCGTATTCAGGATGTCCGGGAGTTTTGCTTCCCCATTGACGAAATTCCTTAAGGTCATTCATCGTGACATCATAGCCAGATAGATGTAACAGACTGTATAAAAGCATGGACCCGTGTCCAGCTGAAAGGACAAAACGGTCACGATTAAACCACTGCGGGTTTTGTGGATTATGGTTCATATACCTCGTCCAAAGTGTATAGGCCATCGGCGCCGCTCCCATTGGCATGCCCGGATGTCCAGAGTTTGCCTTTTCAATGGCATCAATTGATAATGTTCTGATCGTGTTGATCGATAATGTATCTACTTGTCCAAACATAGTTATCAATCCTTCCTAATATTTTTACGAAATCGTGTCCGAAAAAAACGCTCTACCTATTAAATATATATGGGTCCTATTTTTTTCACAACAGGTTATCCGAATATTCTCGGAAAAAAGTGCCGATTTGTACTTATTTTGCCACTAGAGGATGATGATATGTGCTAGATTTATGTTCCACTCGCAAAAAGATGTACAAAAAAGGAATACAATCAAAGTGTATTCCTTTTTAATGAAGTTTTTTTCGATTCTTATATTGTTTTAGTTTCTCAGGAGTGACGTCTTTGCCATTAGGATCAACAATTGTAACTCCTTCTAAGGTATTCAGCATCGAGGAGCGAAAAGTTTCAAGGTATTCTTTACGAAGAAGTGTTTGTTCTCTTGCTTCTTCCTCTGTTAATCGTGATTGCTTTGCTTTTCTTGCTAGCTCATTAATTCTTGCTAATTTCTGTTTTGACAGCATTCTATAAACCCCTCTCTTTCGCAAGAATGATCTTACTAGAAACCAAACTCGATTTCAAGGGAGAAGAGCTCATCATTTAGGATCATCGGTTTTGTCCAAGAATTCTTGATACCTACGATGGACCGTTGCTTTTGAGATAGGAAAACCAAGCCCCCGTAGTGTGGCAGCAATTTCTTCAAAGGTTAAATTGTTATTTCTGAGCCGAACAATCTCCTCAATAGGCAGTTCTACCCTTTCCCTTCCGCTGCTGGAGTTCAAATTCTTGAGATTATTTTGGGGCTGATACCCAGCTTGAACAGCCCTTTTCATTCCTCTTTTTATTTTGATATTATGTAATTTTCGCTGATACTCTTCGACAATTCCTACGATTTGAAGCACCATAGAATCTGATTCCGAAATCTGAAGCTCTCCATTATGGGTGATCGAATAGAGAGTCACATTTTCTTTTCTTATACAATGAAGCAAAGCGATCTTTGTATTTCCTCGACCTAATCTAGTTTCATCCTGAATCAAAACAGCATCAATTGATGGATCTTTAATTAATGACAAAACCTCTAAAATTCCATCCCGTTCCAAATCATAGCCACTCGCCTGCTCTTTAACGACCTTCACGACATCAAAATGATATTGACGCGCTAAAGCTAGTAATTCTTCCTCTTGTCTAAGCAGTGATGTTTCTTGCGTGTCCTTCTTTGTGCTGACACGGCAATAAATAACTGCCTTACTCATTATTCTCGCCTCTTGCAACGAGTAAATCGTCCTTTTTAACAGGGATAATGAGCGATTGACCGATGATAATATTCTCATCAACTTGATTTATTTTCTTGACCCAATTAATAAATTCCTTAGAGGACATATCATGATCATACAGCTGTGCCAGCCCCCATAAGGAGTCTCCTTTTTCCACTGTTATTGATAGATATTCATCATTTATCGGTGTTTGAGATTTCTCTGATAGAACAAATGCAAGGAAAAAACTCAAACCAATTAATAAAATTGCAAAGGAATATTGACTCCAAATCTTCTTCATTAAAAACACCCCAATTAAGAATATATGTTCGATTTAACCTAATTATAGATCGAACATATATTCTTAGTCAACAAAAATTCGAACTTATGTTTGTATCAGTTGGAAATACATGCTATAATTGAAACAAGAAATAGAAGACGAGGGGTGAAAGTATGGTGAAGCTATCAAAAAGGCAACAGGATATTCTCGAATTTATCAAAGATGAAGTAAAGCTTAAAGGCTACCCACCATCCGTTAGAGAGATAGGAGAGGCGGTAGGTTTGGCTTCAAGCTCCACAGTACATGGTCATTTAGCAAGACTGGAGAGTAAAGGTTTGATTCGAAGGGATCCTACGAAGCCACGTGCGATTGAAATTCTTGATCTTGATGAGGAATCAAGTATTCCAAAGAGCAAGGTGGTCAATGTTCCTGTTGTGGGGAAGGTAACGGCTGGTTTACCAATTACCGCGATCGAGAATGTGGAGGAGTATTTTCCTCTCCCAGAGCGATTGGCCCCAGCGGATGAAAATGTTTTCATGCTGGAAATTATGGGAGAAAGTATGATTGAAGCAGGGATCCTTGATGGAGATTACGTTATTGTTAGACAGCAGCAGGCTGCAAGTAATGGAGATATCGTGGTAGCAATGACGGAGGAAGATGAGGCAACAGTAAAGCGATTTTTCAAGGAAAAAGACTATATTCGCCTGCAGCCCGAGAACTCTACTATGGAGCCGATTATTTTGAAGAATGTATCGATTCTCGGAAAAGTGATCGGGGTTTATAGACATATTCATTAATCAAGGCTGTTTTCGCACGGA
>DLCS01000241.1 GCA_002480735.1 Bacillaceae bacterium UBA7792
TAGAGTATGTTCCAGCGCCAAATGGAGTATTGGACCTTAACGAACTTGAAAACGCAATCGATGGGAATACCGTACTTGTCAGTGTGATGATGGTCAATAATGAAACTGGAGCCATTTTTCCTGTTCAGAAAGTGAAAGAGATCATCAATCGAAAAAATTCACAAGCCCTGCTCCATTGTGATGCCGTCCAAGGTTATGGGAAGCTTCCATTCAAAGCGTCAAGTATTGGTGCAGATCTAATCAGTATTAGTGCACATAAAATTCACGGGGTGAAGGGTGTTGGTGCCCTTTATGTGAAAAAGGGAACAAAATTGTTCACCACGATGTTCGGAGGGGGACAGGAACGGGGGTTGCGTTCAGGGACAGAAAGTACGCCCCTAATAGCCGCTTTTGGCGAGGCCGTTAGAGTGACGTTTGCCCGATTGCAGGAGGACATATTTCATATGGCTAAGCTTCGTGATTATTGCATAGAGAGGATTTCAAAAAGCATTCAGACCGCTGTGATTAATTCCAGTAAGGAGGGAGCCCCTCATATTGTGAATTTTTCACTTCCTGGTACTCGCAACAAAGAGGTCGTGCAGTTTCTTGACAGTAAAGGAATCTATATATCAAGCGGTGCATCCTGTAAATCTAACCATTCAAGGGGTCCGGCAATGCTCGAATCGTTAGGACTCAGCCGTGCCTTAGCCGATAGTGCTCTTCGTGTTAGCTTTTCAGCGATGAATACAAAGAACGATATAGATATTTTAGTTCAAGCACTTGAAGAATATTTTACCTAAAGGGGATGTTGTCATCGTTGACAAATCCCCTTATTTTTTTGATTATATTTTCTTGAAGTTGACAGATTAAATCATTTTATTGAAATTTTCAATAAACAAATACTAGCAATCATGTATAATTTTATAATAGAGTTGTAAGTTAAGAGGGTGTGATACCTATCAAAATAGGGTTACGGGCAAAAATGCTATTGATGTCATTTGTGATAGTCTCCATTTCGATAGTGACAAGCGGATGGATCATGGTTGATAGTTTTTCTAATGTGTTAGAAAAAGAGCTTGGAGAACGCGCGATGGCGATTGCAAGGACGGTTGCGCAAATGCCTGATGTTAAGAACAACGTTGGCAAACCGGATGGGGAAAAGGTGATTCAGCCTATTGCTGAAAGAACAAGGGTTGCGACAAATGTAAATTATATTGTTGTCTTTGATATGAATCGAATTCGCTACTCCCACCCTTCTGAGGATTTGATAGGAAAGACGTTTGTTGGAGGAGATGAAAGCGCTTCTTTAGCTGAGCATGAATACACATCAAAGGCAAAAGGGACGCTCGGTTATTCCATTCGCTCGTTTGTACCTGTGATGGATGATGAAGGAGTTAAACAGGTCGGTGTAGCGGTTGTTGGGATATTGATGCCAACCTTTCAGGCATTGATGGATAATTATCGAGACAAAATCCTGTTGTCTCTTTTATGGGGTCTATTAATTGGGTTGGCTGGCTCCCTTTTTTTAGCTCACCATATCAAGAAACAAACCATGGATATGGAGCCTTACGAAATTGCTAAGCTCGTAGAGGAGCGCTCTGCGGTCATGCAGGCAATGGAGATGGGAATCATCAGTATTGATGAAGAGCATGATGTTACCTTTATGAACCGGTTGGCAAAGCAATTTTTGCGTTTTTCTGAAAAAGATTATACTAAGGAGAAAATTCATCTCTCTGAGGTTTTTCCATCGATTTGGGATACGATTGTGATACTTCTAAAAGATGAGAACCAACAAAATATCAATCGAAATATAGTACTGTACAATAATACGTATCTAATGTCCTTTTATAAAATTTTCGTTCATGGGAAGCTAGCCGGGTCTCTCATTACAATGACCGACCGAACTGAAGCCAATCGTTTGGCAGAAGAGCTGACAGGTGTAAAAACCTTCGTTGACTCTCTAAGGGCTCAAAATCATGAATACATGAATAAGCTTCATAGTATTGCGGGATTAATTCAGCTGGATCGCACAGAGGATGCGCTCGACTACATAATCGAAGAGACAACGAATGAGGAGAACATCATCCAATTTTTGAAGGAGAATATCAAGGATCATTCTGTATCTGGACTATTGCTTGGGAAAAAGTCTAGAGCGAGGGAGTTGAATATTCATTTTCATATTAATAGAGATAGCTATTTACATCATTTAATAGATGGATTTAGTTCAGGTGATCTGATTACCATCTTAGGCAACCTAATCGAGAATTCCTTTGAAGCTTTTTCAACTCAGGAGGATATTCATGAGGTTGACTGCTTGATCCAAGGAAACGAAAGCAACCTGCTGATTTGTGTAAAAGATAATGGTAATGGCATTCCAGAGGATGTACTGGCGGGAATGTTCACTTATGGATTTAGTACTAAAAGTAAAGAAGGACGCGGGATTGGGCTGGCGTTAGTTGACCATATTGTCAAAAGTCACGGTGGCAAGGTTGAGGTAACCACTGAGGTGGGGATTGGTACAGAAATTAGAATTTCAGTAGATAGGGGGATGAAGAATGATTAAGGTATTTTTAGTAGAGGATGACCCGATGGTGTTGGAAGTGAATGCTGGCTTCATAAAAAAAATACCTAATCTATCATTAATTGGTCACTCTAGGGCCGGTAACGAGGCCATCGTACTTATTGAGAAAATGAAACCGGATCTCGTCTTATTGGATATGTTTCTCCCCGATATTTCTGGGTTTGAGGTGTTGAAGATTATTCGAGAGATGGAGATTCCAACGGATATTATTATGATCACGGCGGCGAGAGACACGAAGACCATTCATGAGTTTTTCCGTTTGGGAGCAGTCGATTACATTGTGAAGCCATTCCGCTTTGATCGCTTCAAAACAGCGATTGAAGCCTACGAAAATATGTGGAAGAAACTGCGTGACGTTTCAGACCTCAAGCAGGAAGACATCGATGAAATGAAACAAATTAAGACGGCAGAGGAGTATCTACCAAAGGGATTAAGTGAAAAGACAATGAGGCAAATTCTGTTAGCATTAATCGATCAGGACGAACCTACTACAGCTGAACAGCTGGCGTCCATTTTGGGGATGGCAAGGGTGACAGTGAGAAGGTATTTGGATTACCTAGTTCAACAGGGAAAAATACAATTTGAAGTCAAATACGGAAGTGTCGGAAGGCCAAGTCATTATTATTTCTGTGAAAATTAAATGGATAGTGCTTGTTTCCAGTATAAGAATCTTCACTTGGCACATCATCTTTTCGCTGCTGCTCGAAAACCGTGAGCAAAGCCCTGCTCAGTCATACCAACTAACCATTATGTTTCTCGTACAAAAAAATAAGCAAGACCAAAAAGACCATAATCTTCTTTATGGTCTTTTATTGTCGATTGAATCCAGATTCCTTATACTCTAAATTATCAGAAAAATTTTGTTATATAACACCTTAAGAACTGCTGGACTGCTACATAGAACTATGCAAATTTTTTAGGCAAGATTGGATGGATGGCTATCATGTTGAATCCACATAAGTTGATATCAGCGCATTCCGTATTTGGATTCATATTGGTTGCTATGATGTTCTTCCTTTCAGGATGTGATATTCAGAAATATCCAATGGATCACGAGCAATTAAGTGCAGAGGAGAGAGTCGTGATTCGCTTTTCTCATATTGTCGGTGAGAACACCCCAAAGGGATTAGCGGCAAGGAAATTTGCAAGTTTGGTGAAGGAAAGAACAAATGGGTTTGTTGAAGTCCAAGTTTTTCCTAATGGCTATCTCTATCGTGATGGAGAAGAATTGGAGGCATTGGTTCAGGGAGATATTCAAATGGTTGCGCCTGCTATGTCAAAGCTTTCGACCATAGTTCCCGAATGGGAGGTCATTGATCTACCTTTTGCTTTTCGAAATAGTAAAGAAGTTAGAGAATACCTTGAAGGTGAAAAAGGAAAATCGTTACTACATTTACTTGAAAAGAGCGGCTACCATCCTTTAGGGGTCTGGGATAATGGCTTCAAACAAATGACGAATAGTATTCGTCCACTCGTGAAACCCGATGATTTTATTGGGCTAAAATTTAGAATTATGCCTAGTTCGGTCATTCAAAATCAATTTCAACAATTAGGTGCTACAACCCATTCAAATTCCTTTAATGAAGTGTATAAGTTGTTGGAAAAGAAACAAATGAATGCACAGGAGAATACCTTTTCCAATATCGTCAGTAAACACTTGTACTCCCTTCAAGAGTATTTAACAGTTAGCAATCATGGGTATCTCGGTTATGTAGTTTTGATGAATCAAGATTTTTGGAATCAGCTTCCAGAGGATATTCAAACCATTATTCAAAAAACAATGGATGAAGTGACGAAATGGGAGATTGAAAGAGCTGAAGAGTTGAATAATGAGGGTTTGAGAGAGGTTGAAACCTGTAATTGTATTGACATTCATTATTTAACAGAAGAAGAGAAACAAAAGTGGCAGGATGCTCTCATGCCAGTCTACAAAAATTTTGCAGATCGGTTTGGAGCTGACTATATAAAGAGTCTTCCAAAAAATAAATAAGCGGGAGATTCTAAATTATTTCAAGGGGGAAATCATTTTGAGTTGGAAAAAGAAAGCGTTAACACTACTCGCGGCTGTGCTTCTAATTGCGTTAGCAGCATGCTCTGGCGGTGGCTCTAAGGAGTCTGGCGGTTCAGGTAAAGAGGATTCAGGAAAAGGCAGTAAGCCCATTGTGATCAAATTCTCACACGTTACTTCTATTGATAGTGTGAAAGGAAAAGCTGCTGAGCGTTTCAAGGAGCTTGTAGAAGAGAAAACAGGTGGAAAGGCAACCGTTGAGGTTTATCCATCTTCCCAATTATACGGTGATAACGATGAGCTGGATGCTCTTGTATCTGGAAACGTACATATGATTGCACCGTCTGTTACAAAGATGGTTAAGCTTGATCCACGCTGGCAGTATGTAGACATGCCGTTCCTTTTTGAGGACCAGGAGCATGTTCATAAGTTCTTTGAAAGTGATGTGGCTAAGACATTATTAAATAGTGATCAGTTAGCAGCAAACGATATTATGGGATTAGCTTTCTGGGAAAACGGATTTAAGCATTTTACAAACAATGAGCGTCCAATCCAAAAACCAGAGGATATGAAAGGTCTTAAATTCCGTGCTCAAGCTGGTAAAGTGTTAGAAGCACAATTCAAAGCACTTGGAGCTGGAAGTGCGACCATTGCGTTTGGTGAAACCTATGCTGCTCTTCAGCAAGGAACGGTTGATGGACAAGAAAATACTTATAACAACATGGACACACAAAAGTATCAAGAAGTACAAAAATATATGACAATTAGTGAACACGGACGTCTAGACTATGCGATTTTTGTAAATAAATCTTTCTGGGAAGGTATGCCAGATGACATTCGTGCACAAGTAGAAGAAGCTTTGAAGGAAGCAACAGAGCTTGAGTGGAAGCTTGCTAAAGAAGAAAACGATAAGAGCTTAGACAACTTAAAGAATTCTGGAAAGATGGAAGTTCTTGAGTTAACTGCTGATGAGCGCGCTGCATTTGAGAAAGCATTGCAACCTGTCTATGACGAATTCGAAGATGTAATTACAAAAGAATTAATTGATGGAATTCGTAATCTGAACTAGGAAGGGACGGGTGTCAGTCAGTTAACATGATTGACACCCATACATTTTTCTCCAAGTGCCCTTAAGTTTGGATTAGGTTTTGGAAAGTAGGGATAAACGGAAATGAAAAAATTAAACAAAGTTTGGAGCTTGTTTGAAGAAATTTCCGCAGGAACATTCTTTTTTGCAGGCATCACACTCATATTTTATGGGGTTATCATGCGATATATTTTTAATGAACCGAAGGCATGGGTGGAAGAGGTTGTTCGATATATTATTATTTGGGGAACCTTCTTAGGATTTGCTATTGCTTTACGTCATAACCAGCATATCCAAGTTGACATTGTATACGATAAGCTCTCTCAAGGAACTAAGAGAATTGTCGATATTTTTGCCACAACGATCAGCATCGTCTTTTGTCTTGCTTATACTTACTATGGTTACATTCTCGTTGAAAATAGATTCCACTCTGGAATGGTCTCACTTGATGTGGGGATTCCAATGTGGATTGTTTATTTAATTTTACCAATCTCTGGTGTCTTATTCTTAGTGCGGTTTGTTGAAAGGCTTGTCAGCCAGCTGCGCGGAAAGGACGTGAACTATGATAATCCTATTACTTAGTATTTTCTTAGTTTTGATGCTTCTCAGGGTACCTATTGCGATCAGTCTAGCATCATCGACCATGGTTGTTCTTTTTCTAACTGATTTCAATATGAATATGGTTCCTCAGAGAATCTTCACAGCTCTTGATTCCTTTCCGATGATGGCCATTCCAGGCTTCGTTCTTGCTGGTGTCCTCTTGGCGCGCGGTGGTATTTCTAAATACTTAATTGAAGCATTAAGAGCTTGGGTTGGACATTTACCAGGTGGACTAGCAGTTGTTACGATTCTTGCGTGTATGGTTTTTGCGGCTATTTCTGGATCCAGTCCTGCAACTGCAGCGGCAATCGGGTCGATTATGATTCCAGCAATGGTGAATGCTGGCTACGATAAGAAGTATTCAATGGGTCTTGTTGCAGCTGGGGGTACACTAGGAATCCTCATTCCGCCGAGTATCCCGCTTATTATTTACGGGATTACATCTGAGGAATCCATTGGTAAGCTATTCATGGCTGGAGTTATTCCTGGAGTCTTATTGGGTGGAGTATTAATCGTTTCAGCTATTTTCTATGCAAAAAAGAATGGCTACGGAAAAGGGAAACCAGCTACATGGGGGGAGAGAGGAAAAAAATCACTCAAAGCGATTTGGGGTGCTTTCCTACCATTCTTAATTCTCGGTAGTATTTACAGCGGGATTGTCACACCTACTGAATCGGCAGTTATTGCGGTATTCTATGGTATTATCGTTTCTGCTTTTATTTATCGCGAGCTTCACTGGAAAGATATTCGTCCAATTATTATTGAATCCATCAATATCACTGCGATGATTTTCTTAATCATCGGTGCAGCAAGCCTTTTTGGCTTATATTTAACAAACGCACAAATTCCATTCCAAATTGGTAGCTGGATTGCAGAAAGTGAAATGAACAAATGGGTATTCATGATCATTGTCAATATCTTATTTTTCATTCTGGGAATGTTCCTAGAGGCAGTATCCATCATCTTGATTACACTACCAATTTTACTACCAATGCTAAAACATTTTGATATTAACTTGATCCACTTTGCGATCATCATGACCATCAATATGGAATTAGGCATGATTACACCGCCAGTTGGCTTGAATCTATTCGTTGTCAGTGGAATTGCCAAGGAGAAGCTAGGCCAGGTGGTAAGAGGGGTTATCCCATTTATTGTTCTTATGATCATTGTTCTTGCCATTGTTGTCCTCTTCCCGCAGCTTTCACTATGGATGCCTGAGCGGATGCAATAGGGGAATGCTGACGGAAAAGCTAGTTTCATAGAAAAAAATCATCCCTATCTCTTGAAAGAGGTAGGGACTAATTGTATTTCAAACGCTGTTCGGTGTTTCGAGACTCATTTTACTTAATCATGATCAACTTCGAGTTCAACAATGTAATCATCTTTGTCAATTGAGAATTCACCACGGAGTCCTTTAAGATCACCCCGATATCCATCATTGTCCAATCGGAAGTTGTTCGACTTCGTGAAGATTACTTGTTGACCGTTCTTTTCAATGGTTACTTCACTATTTGTGATAGAGATAATGGTGCCGTGATCATCAAAGGTTTTCTCAGTCTTGATCTTCGTCACGACTCCATTCTTACCTTCAATTTCAGCTAAGACCCCTGCTGCAAGTGGAATGGTGCGGTCACTGATTCGAACATTCGCATCGACGGAATAGGTTTGGGTTCCATCAAAAGGGACATCAATAGTGATATTCTTACCGTCATAGAAAGTAACCTTTCCCTCCAGACTTTTATAAGTATTGTTATCAGATGCGGCTTGTGTATTAGAAATCCCAGCAAAAAGCCCAGTGCAGAGGATTCCGAAAGCCATTAAACTTTTTATTCCCTGTCTCATATGCGACTCCTCCCATTAGTTAATCATCATACCGATCATCATCATCATCATAGTCATCATATTGATCATCAATTTCGATGTCTAAGCCAATGATTTTATTTTCACTTGTTAATGTATATTCAGCCCATAGCCCCGCCAAATTTCCACGGTATCCGTCGGTGTCCATATAAAATTGTGGAGCTTTTGCGAAGGTTACCTGCTTGCCATTTTTTTCAAGAGTTACACTATTGTTTGTAACATTGACAATGGTCCCATGTCCCTCAACAACACGCTCTGTCTCAATTTTGTATGCAACATTCCCTTGGGCATCTACATCCACCAACGAGCCGACACCGATTGGATGATACTGATCATGTATTATGGTTTGATTATTTATTGCAAAAGTAAGCTTCCCCTCAATTGGAACATCAATGGTGATTTGATTGCTGCTATAGGCAGTAACTTTCCCTTCTAGACTTCGAAACACATTTCCTGTACCTGAAGAGATACTGGAATTAGTAGAGGTAGTTACCTTCTTTTGAGCTGTTTCTGTGCTGCTTGATGTAGAAGAATTAGTAGATGATGCAGTACTCTTTGATTGCGCTTGACTGTTCGTCGTTTTGCTGCCGTCAGTAGTAGTATCTGTTTCAGCAGATGTAGTAGCAGATGTCTGTCCTGAACCTGATTGTTCAGATGCCTGGGCTTTTATACCTTCACCCGTCTCAACAACTTCGTTAGTTGTTGCGGCAGCCACTTCAGAACTAACAATTTGCCGGTTCGATTCAACCTTAGTTTCAGGTGTTTCCTTGCTCTCTTGTGCTATCATCATGACGATAGCGATCGAACTTACGACCAAAACGGCTAATAGAAAGCTATTATTTTTTAACCAGTTTAGCATGTCGTTTTTCCTCCTTTTCTTTATCTATCTTTACTTTATCAATTGAAAATAAGATGATTCTTTATATATTTTAAGAATTTCCTAAGAAATCCAATTTCTATCAAAAAAACAAAGCCTATCATCTGGCTTTGTTTTGAAAAATAGAATTTAATTAATCATCATAGCCCCCGTCGTAGTCATCTTCGATATCAATGCCGATAATTTCAACATTTTCGTTAAAGGTGATATCTGCTGGGAGGCCTTCAATAGGGCCCATATATCCGTCCGTTTCAATGCGGAAGTTTGAAGCCTTCTTGAATACATGCTCAGAACCATTATAGCTGATGGTTACCTCTTGGTCTGTTACAGCCACAATTGTACCGTGGGCGTCCATCGTTCTATCTGTCTCAAGTTTGTAGGCAAACTCTCCGTTAGCATTAATGTCGACCAACGAGCCTTCCTTTAGTGGTAATAGAAAATCCTCGACTCTAGTATTAGCATCTATTTTGAAGGTTTTACTTCCTTCCAGAGGAACCTCAACGGTCAAAGAATCACTTGTTAGAGCAGTTACCTTCCCGTCAAGCTCGATAAAAAGATTATTTGCCTGTATGCCGGTGTTAGCTGTAGTTCCTTGCGTATTACTGTTCGGAGAGTTCGTATTACTGACGTAGTTCTTATAACCTCTTCTCTCATCATAGAATTCTTCATAGACCAAAACAGCCCCGATTCCTAAAACAGTCACAATCGCCCCAATAATAGAAAATTTTTTCCAGTGTTTCATCTTCAATTCCTCCATTTCTTTATTAGCCTTAATGTAACAGCGGAAATTAAGATGATTATTTGATGTTTGTAAGAAATTCTTAAGAAAAGCTTGAGGCAGCTTTTAGATAAACGGTGACTGTTGTGCCCTTATTAATCTCACTATCAATTTCAATCGAACCACCGCTTTGCTCGATAAGGGTGTTGGCAATTGTCAGGCCTAGTCCACTACCACCTGTTGTTCTCGTCCTTGATTTATCAACTCGATAAAAGCGCTCAAACAAACGCTTAATTTCCTCCTTGG